>CAMFQI010000012.1 GCA_945980015.1 uncultured Eubacterium sp.
ATATGTGTATAAGAGACAGACATTATACTGTCATTTTATCAACATAAAAACAGGGCATTTTTCAGCCCTGTTCATAAAATTACATATAAAACTTGTGGAATACCTTTTTGCCTTTTTTAATGATAACCGACTGTAAAAGCTCATCCGCAGTTACAGTAGTGAAAACGTCGGTAATTTTTGTATCATTAACACTTATACCGCCCTGTTGAATAAGTCTTCTGCCTTCGCCGTTTGACTTAATCATTCCGGCTTTTATCATAAGTGCAAGAACGCCGATTTTTCCGTCATCCAAATCGGCTTGCTCAATCAAGGTTGAAGGCATATTGCTGTCGTCTGCACCGCCGCAGAAAAGTGCTTTTGCGGCAGTTTGTGCCTTATCGGCTTCTTCCTTACCGTGAACAAGCTCGCAAAGTGAATAAGCAAGCACCTCTTTTGCTTTATTTAGCTCGGCACCCTCTAATTTTGCATACTCATTTATCTCACTCATCGGAATGAATGTAAGAAGCTTCATACATTTAATTACGTCGCCGTCGTCAACATTTCTCCAATATTGATAAAACTCATAAGGCGTTGTTTTTTCGGCGTCAAGCCATACTGCACCCTTTTGGGTTTTACCCATCTTTTTGCCCTCGGAGTTTGTCAAAAGAGTAATGGTAAGAGCGTTTGCTTCCTTGCCAAGCTTTCTTCTGATAAGCTCCATACCGCCTATCATATTGCTCCACTGGTCGTCGCCGCCGAATTGAAGATTACAGCCGTATTTTTGATACAAAGCGTAGAAGTCGTAGGACTGCATAATCATATAATTAAACTCAAGGAATGAAAGACCCTTTTCCATTCTCTGTTTGTAGCACTCTGCGGCAAGCATACGATTAACAGAGAAGCAAGCACCAACTTCTCTCAAAACCTCAATATAGTTCAAATCAAGAAGCCAATCGGCATTGTTTACCATAATCGCCTTACCCTCGCCGAAGTCGATAAATCTCGACATCTGCTTTTTGAAGCACTCACAGTTATGCTCAATCGTTTCCTTTGTCATCATTTGGCGCATATCTGTTCTGCCTGACGGGTCGCCTATCATTGCAGTACCGCCGCCTATAAGTGCAATAGGTTTATTGCCTGCCTCCTGCAAGCGCTTCATAAGTGTAAGCGCCATAAAATGACCTACGTGAAGCGAGTCGGCAGTCGGGTCGAAGCCGATATAAAATACTGCTTTACCGTTATTGACCAAATCTCTGATTTTTTCCTCGTCTGTAACCTGGGCAATCAACCCACGTTCAACTAATTCCTCATAAACTCCCATTATATTTTCCTCCGTTTGTTGTAGTTAAATTGAAATAATTTCGTTATCATCAAGCATTTCCTCGGCGGTTGTAAGAAGCGAATCTGTTATTTCAAGACCGCCCATAATCCTTGCAAGTTCATATCTTCTGCCCTGATAATCAAGCGGGCGAACGCTCGTAAACGTGCTTTGCTCGTCATACTTCTTTTCGATAAGCAAATGATTATCAGCAACTGAAGCAATCTGGGCTGAATGAGTAACGCAGATAACCTGTGTTGACTCGCCGACCTCCTTCAATTTTAAGCCGATTTTTCTGCTTGCCTTTCCGCTTACGCCTGTATCAATTTCATCAAATATCAAGGTTTGAACACTGTCATTTTTTGCAATAATGCTTTTTATTGCAAGCATTATCCTCGAAAGCTCACCTCCCGAGGCAATTTTTACAAGAGGCTTCGGCGGTTCTCCCGGATTTGTTGAAATTAAAAATTCAATTTTATCCTCGCCGTTTGATGAAAGATTTCCCTTTTGAAAATCCACGCTGAAAACTGTTTTCGGCATATCAAGATACATTAGTTGCTCGCATATTTCCTCGCTTAATCTCTGTGCCGCAGATTTACGCTCGGCTGTGAGTTTTTGGGAAAGACTTACAGTGGTTGAAAATGCTTCATCATATTGAGCATTAAGCCTTTCCAATTCCTCATCTGAATTATCAAAGGATTTTCTGCGATTAACTGCGTTTTCGAGATAGTATAGCATATCCTGTTCTGTTTCGCCATACTTATTTGAAAAATCATACAAAAGAGAAAGTCTTTCTTCGATTTTGTCAAGCTCGTCGGGTTGAAAATCAATGCTTTCAAGTTTTTCCTGTGCCATATCTTTTATAATTTCACAGGAATCGTTCAGGGCTTCGAGCTTTTCAAGAATTTGCTTTAGCTGAGTATCGTTTTTTGATACCGACGCAACAGACTTTGAAACAGACGAGACAGTAGCGATAACGCCCATTGTTTCGTCATTTCCCGAAAATGCAACGTTCAAATCCGTCAGTGCCTGAGTTATACTTTGAGAATTGAGTATAAGCTCCTTTCTCTGCTTTAGCTCGTCCCATTCTCCAACCTTGATATCCGCCTGAGAAAGCTCATTGATTTGGTAATCAAGCAATTCAATTTGTTTGTCTCTATCGTCGGCGTCGGCAGTAAGCTCCTTAAGTCGTCTTCTCACCGACAAAAGCTTTTTGAATGAAGCCTTGTATTCATCAAGAAGAGGTGAGATATTTGCATAGGAATCAAGAAATTTGAAATGTTCATCGGGATTTAGAAGAGCCTGTGAATCATGCTGACCGTGAATATTAATCAGCAATCTGCCGAGTGACTTAAGCATAGATGCGGTTACCTGAACGCCGTTTATACGAAAAACGGATTTACCCTGTGCGCTGATTTTTCTTGATACAACTAGGCTGTTATCGTCTTCCCTCTCAATTCCGAGTTCATCAAGCAATGCATTTACACTCTCGTCGACATCTTCAAAATACGCACTTACAAAGGCGTTATCACACCCTGAGCGCACAAGCTCACGAGATGTTCTTTCGCCGAGTATAGCATTTATTGAGTCAATGATTATTGATTTACCTGCGCCCGTTTCACCTGTAAGCACATTCAGACCCTTACTGAATTCAATTTGAGCCTTTTCGATAACGGCGATATTTTGAATACTGAGTGATTTAAGCATTTAACATCGTCCTTAGCTTATTAGTAAACATACTTGCAGTTTCCTCGTTTCTGCAAAGAATAAATATAGTATCGTCACCTGCTATTGAGCCGAGTATTTCATCAAGATTCATACTGTCAATAGCGGCACAGACTGCGTTTGCCATACCTGTAAAGCACTTGATTACAACGGTATTCATAGCGTAGTCGATAGTAATAATAGTATCATTAAATATTCCGCCGGCTCTATGGTTAATTACATCCATACTTTTTTTGCCCGTGGAATAAACATATCTTCCTTCACTTGACAAATCCTTTACAAGACGAAGCTCCTTGATATCTCTTGAAATAGTAGCCTGAGTAACCTCAAAGCCGTATTTCATCAGCATATCCTGTAGTTCCTCCTGAGTTTCAATTGGATTTTGGGAGATTAGCTCAATTATTTTTGCCTGTCTGCGCTTTTTCATCAGTATCTCCTTTCGAGAAGCTTTTTGTTGAGCATTTCATAAAAATTATCGGGTTTGATTTTTATCAGTCTTGTAATAAGACTTGATTTTGAAATGGTTACGGTTGTATCGGCAAAAACCGGAACACTCTGCTCACCGTCAATCGAAACATAAGCAGTATTGTTTTTGTCGTTGCTCACGGATATTTTCAGCTTCTTGTCTGCCGAATAAACGATGCTTCTGTTTACAAGCGAGTGAGGACAAATAGGCGTAATCACAAAGCAGCTGTTTTCAGGGCTGACAACAGGACCTCCTGCGGCAAGCGAATAAGCCGTTGAGCCAGTCGGAGTTGCAACAATTAAGCCGTCCGAACGAATATCGGTAATCATTCTGCCGTCACAGGTTACGCATATATCAATAAGTCTTGCAAGGTCGCCTCGAGTGATTACTGCGTCATTAAGGCACACATATGACTGCTTTTTGCCGTCTGTTTCAATTTCTGCTTCAAGCATCATTCTCTCTTCGACGTCATAATCACCGCTCTTTAGATTTTCAAGAAAATCAAGCTCGTCCTTTTCAAGACCGCTCATAAATCCGAGTCTTCCGGCATTTATTCCGAGAGTTGATTTGTTATGAAACGAAGCCGCCTTTGCAACATTCAGCGTTGTTCCGTCGCCGCCAACGGCAATAATTATATCGTGATTATTGATAATTTCGTTTTGGTTGGGAAAAAGAGGTTCCTTACCGAGCTGTGAACGTTTAATACAGGATGCAACTGTGTACTGCATTTTGAGTTCGTCAAGCTTTTTGCATATTTTCTCGGTAAGCTCCTTAACTCCGTCATTATTCAAATTTGGAAAAATTGCTATTTTCATTGTTTTATCACCACTAATCTAGCTCATTATGAGATTCGTTTACAAGTTGCTCGGGATTTACAAATTCTCCGACAACGGCGTTTTCGCTTTTTTCAAGATAAATCAAATATTCGATATTACCCTCGGGACCCTTAATCGGAGAAAACTGCAGACCTAAGGGTGAAAATCCGTTTTCAAGGCAGAAGCCGATCACCCTTTGCACAACTTCAAGGTGAACGCTTTTTTCTCTTACAACGCCCTTTTTTCCTACCTTATCCTTACCTGCTTCAAATTGCGGCTTAATAAGGCATACGGCGTGAGCATTGGGCTTTAGAAGTGTATTGAGCACCGGCAGAATATGGCTGAGCGAAATAAACGAAACGTCAACGCTTGCAAAATCTATTTCGTCCGGCACCTGCGCTTTTGTTACATACCTGAAATTTGTTCTTTCAAGATTGACAACTCTCTCGTCAGTGCGAAGCTTCCAAGCAAGCTGACCGTAGCCGACGTCTATGGAATAAACCTTTGCAGCACCGTTTTGAAGCATACAATCGGTAAAGCCGCCTGTTGAGGCACCGACATCCATACAAATCTTACCTTCAAGCGTAATCGGAAATTCCTGCATTGCCTTTTCAAGCTTCAGTCCGCCTCTTGAAACGTATTTTAGTCCCTTTCCACGAACCTCCAAAACGTCGGTATCCTTAAGCTCAAAGCCCGCCTTATCAACCTTTTGATTATTGACGTAGACAATTCCTGACATAATGATAGCCTTTGCTTTTTCACGGCTCGGCGCATATCCTCTTTCAAAAACCGCAACATCAAGTCTTGTTTTCTTTTGCATATATTAACCTATCTGTAAACTGTTAGTTTTCGTTTTTAAGAGCGTTAATTACGCCCTGCTTATCGAGTGAATATTTTGACATTTGGCTTTTTACACTTGCCTGCTTAACAAATTCATCGTTTACACAAATATGATGATATTCGGATTTCAAGCCGCTTTGAGCAAGTAATGAGCCAAACACCTCACCGACGCCGCCGGACTTAATCCCCTCTTCAAAAAAGTAAACGTCCTTTACATTTTTTATGTGAGTAAATACCGATTTTGAAATCGGCTTAATTTTGTTAAGCTTAATTATGAAAGCATCATTAGTTTCGAGCATTGCTTCGTAGCACGAAGAAAACTCACGCCCGTAGGTAACGATACATTTTTCTTTATCTTCGTTTCCGATAATATCAAAATCCTTGCCCTCGTAGGTATAATCGGGACATTGCGTGCCCTGACTTCCTCTTGGATAGCGTATAGCAACGGCGTTATTCTCTTTATATGCGGCGTTATACATCATTTTGCCAAGCTCGTCAAACGAGGACGGAGCAAAAACAGTTAAATTCGGAACACTCATTAGATAAGCGGTATCAAAAACACCCTGATGACTTTCACCGTCCTCACCGACAAAGCCCGCTCTGTCAATGCAAAAAATAACCTTGAGCTTTTGCATGGCAACGTCGTGGATAAGCTGGTCATACGAACGCTGTAAAAACGTTGAATAAACGGCAAAAAAAGGTATCATTCCGTTTCTTGCAAGACCTGATGAAAAGGTAACGGCGTGCTGCTCGGCAATTCCGACGTCAAAAAAGCGTTTAGGAAAGCGGCAAGCAAATTCATTAAGCCCCGTGCCGCTGCTCATAGCGGCAGTAATACCGCAAATTCTGTCGTCCTTTTGAGCCATATCAACAAGCGTTTTTCCAAAATAAGACGAAAACGTTTCGCCGCTGCTTAACGGCTCGCCTGTTTCAATATTGAACTTTCCGATACCATGGAAAAGAGACGGATTTTTCTCGGCAAAATTATAGCCCTTACCCTTAATCGTGTTTATATGTATCAAAACACTGTGGTTATGCGCCTTTGCAACAGTAAGCACATCAATAAGCGCATCCAAATCGTGACCGTCAATAGGACCGTAATACCTAAATCCCAAATCCTCAAAAAGCGTACTGTGATAAACAATTTTACGTATTTTTTGGTTAGTAAGGGTAATAAATCTTGAAATCTGCGTCCCAATCTTGGGTATCTTAGACAAGGCACGTGACACCTTCGACTTAAAGGTATAGTACTTCGGCGAGGTACGGATATGGTTAAGATTCTTCGCCATTGAGCCGACATTTGCGCTTATGGACATATTGTTGTCATTAAGAATAACAATTAGGTTATCGTTTCCGTTTCCGCAGTTATTAAGTGCTTCATAGGCAAGACCGCCCGTTAAGGCACCGTCGCCTATAACAGCGATAACCTTACCCTTTTCACCCTTTATTGCCTTTGCACTTGCAAGACCTACTGCTGATGAAATTGACGTAGAAGAATGACCTGATGAAAAAATATCGTGAACGCTTTCTTCGGGACGAGTAAAACCGCTTATTCCGTTTTCGGTGCGAAGGGTTGAAAACCTATCCTTTCTGCCGGTTAAAATTTTATGGGTATAGCATTGGTGACCGACGTCAAAAACAATTTGGTCAACCGGAGAGTCAAACACCTTATGAAGCGCAACGGTTAATTCAACTACGCCGAGATTTGAAGCAAGGTGGCCTCCTGTTTTTGATACAGTGTCTATCATAAGCTCACGAATTTCGCCGCACAATGCTTCAAGCTCTTTTATGTTTAATTTTTTTATATCCTTTGGTGAATTTACATTATCAAGATATGACATAAACTCAACTCTTTTCGTACAATTATTTTTCCCTGTTAACAAGGTACTCGCTAAGTGCCTTCATAAACTCGTTATCATCAAACTCATTTAGTATTTCAATAGCCTTTGCGGTAAGCTTTTCAACATCCTTTTGAGCCTTTTGGACACCTACGAGAGTGACATAAGTTGTTTTATCATTTTCGGCATCTGAGCCGACAGGCTTTCCGAGAACTGCTTCATCTCCCTGAACATCAAGCAAATCATCCTTAATTTGAAACGCAGTACCGATAAGATAAGCATACTTTGATGCGGCGGAAAGCTGCTCGTTGCTTGCGCCTGCGGCTATACATCCAAGCAGACACGCAGCAGAAATAAGCGCACCTGTTTTAAGCTTATGAACAGACAGAATATCGGATATTGTAGGGTCGCCTGCTTCATACTTAAGGTCGATAACCTGACCGCCTATCATACCTCCGACACCTGCATTTTGAGAAAGAAGGCATACTGCGTCGGAATTTTTTTGAGCATCTAAATCGGCAGACGCACAAATCTCAAAGGCGTGAGTAAGCAAGCCGTCACCAGCAAGCAAGGCCATAGCCTCACCGTACATTTTGTGGCAAGACGGATTTCCTCTTCTCATATCGTCATCGTCCATACAAGGCAAATCGTCGTGAATAAGCGAATATGTATGAACGTATTCAACCGCACACGCATAATTCATTGCCGCATCGATATCACCGCCGCACATCTTACAGAATTCAAGAGTCAGCACGGGGCGAAGCCTTTTTCCTCCGTTTGAAAGCGAATACTTCATAGCCCTTACTACGTCAATCTGACCGTCGTTTACGCTCGGTAAATGCTCGATTAGTGCCGAACTAATTTTTGAATTATATTCTTCAAGCTTTTTCTTCACATCAAGAAAATACATTTTTTTGTTTACTCCTTGTTGATTTCGGTTATTTTTGTTTGAGCCTGCTTTAGCATATTTGAGCAAAAAGCAGACAGTCTTGTGCCCTCCTCAAAAAGCTTAAGAGAGTCATCAAGAGTTGCTTCATTTTTTTCAAGAACGGCAACAATTTGTTCAAGTCTGTTTATTGCCTGCTCATATGTCATTTCATTATTCATATTGTACCTCTGTTACACGGGAAATTATAGTAGAATTTCTCAGTTTTGTGGTTATAATATCGCCTGTTTTTACGTCGTTGGCACTCGTTATCACGGTATTATTATGTGTTGTCAGCGAATAACCTCTTGCGAGAACAGAAAGCGGACTTAAAGCATTGAGCATTGAAGCCGCCTTTGAAAGCTCTAACTGTTTTTGGTTAATAGCTCTTTTCATTTCGTCGTTCATAATTTTTGTAATCTGCTGCAATTTTTCAAAATACGGCGAAATGAAAAGAGAAACGCTTTCTTCGTTAAAGCGTGAAAGACTGTCAAGCCTTTGGGAAAGCTCAAGAATTTTGTGATTAATACACTTATTCATAAACGCTCTTGAGTCTTCAATATAGGAAAGCTCACTGTTTATATCGGGTACTGCAAGCTCTGCCGCCGCACTCGGTGTAGGCGCTCTCAAATCTGCAACAAAATCACAAATTGTATAATCGGTTTCGTGACCGACTGCACTGATTACAGGCGTCCTGCAGTTATACACAGCCTGCGCAACCTCGATAGTATTAAACGCCTGCAAATCCTCAAGCGAGCCGCCGCCTCTGCCGACAATTATTGTATCAACGCCGAGACCGTCAAGAAATTCAAGAGAACGAACGATATCGTTTTTTGCGTTTTCGCCCTGAACAACGGTCGCAACGATAACAAGCTCGCAAATAGGAAAACGACGTGAAATAATGTTTTTTATATCTTCGACTGCGGCACCCATATTCGAGGTTGCAACGCCGATTTTTTTGGGATATTTTGGGATAGGCTTTTTATGAAGCGGCGAAAACCAGCCACGTTTTTCAAGCGTAGATTTTAGTTGCTCATAAGCAAGCGCAAGCTCGCCTATGCCCTTTGGATGCATACCCTTTACATAAAGCTGATATGCTCCGTCTCTTTCGTACACCCCGATTCTACCAAAGCAAACTACATTCATTCCGTTTTCGACATTGAATCTTAACGAAGCGTTATCACTTGAGAACATAACGCATTTTATTTGAGACGAGCTATCTTTAAGCGTGAAATAAATATGACCGCTTGGATAGTGCTTAAAATTCGATATCTCGCCCGAAACATATATACTTTGGAGCAAAGCAGTCTCATCAAGCACCGATTTTATATATCTATTCAGTTGTGATACTGTTAATGTTGTCATAATCTGTTTTCTTCTAGGTAAGCGTAAACGGCACAGCCTACGGCATTGTCGAGTGAAAACTCACTTTGTGCAAAGTACGCCTTAAATTCATTATTTACATACTCGCGAAGAAGAGAATTAGATGCGACGCCGCCCGAAAAAACAACGGGCAAATCACCGTATTCTCTCTTTATTCGCCTGAGCATTTCACATATTGTTTGGGAAATAAAGGAAAGAGTGAATTTTGCAATTTCCTGCTTTGAAGCACCGGTTTCAAGCATTGCACGAGCCTTGTTTTCAACTCCGCTTAGCGAACAGTCAAGCCCCTTCATACTCGGCTTAATTTTGAAATTTTGCTCACATTCACTTGAGAGTAAATCAAGTTGCCTTCCGCACGGAAAATCAAGACCTAGCATAACGCCTGTTCTGTCAACAGCCTGTCCTGCCTTTAGGTCAAGGCTTTGGGCGATAATTTCGGCGCTTATTATTTCGTTTTTATCGGGATTTACGAGCAAAGCCTCTGTTGTACCGCCGCTTAAATGAAATGCAATAAACCGCTCGTTTATTAAATCAAGACGGTTTACGCAGTAAAGGGACGCCAAAATATGACCCACCTGATGCGAGGTTTCGTACAAAGGAACACCTGCCGCCTTTGATACGGCGTTTGCCGTATTTACACCGACAAGAAAGCACGGCATATAGCTACCCTCAATATTTCTGGGACGAGTGCTTACACCGACGGCAGTAATATTACCGATTTCAACGGAATTAAGAAGCGACGGCATATTAACGGTATGCTGAAAAACGGCGTCGCTTTGGCGAAGTCCTTTTTCACCTGACTTTACGCTAAGCACCTTTTTCGCCTGCTTAACATTATTGCCGTCGTATGCGGCTACGGAAGTAGTATAATTACTTGTATCAAAGCCGAGATACATTACTTTTCACCCTTAATTACTGCACCCAATACGCCGTTAATAAAGGAATAATCACCCTCACCCGAATAAGTCTTCGCAAGCTCAACCGCTTCATTTACGGCAACGCTGTCGGGCACCTCGTCGACATACATAATCTCATATAAGGCAAGGCGAAGAATTGCAAGATTAACCTTTGGCAATCTTGTTGTACGCCAGCCCTTTGAGTATTTATTGATAAATTCATCAAGCTCGTCCTTTTTTGAAATAACGCCCTCAAAAAGCAATCTAGCGTAATCACCTATTTTAGAAACATTTTCCTCGTAAGTCGCAAGCGCCTCGTCGTTATTGAATAAATCCTGAAATACAAGGCAAAACGCCTGCTCTCTTTGTTCTTTTCTTGTCATATAAACTCCCAAAAAGCCGACCCTGTCAGTTATGATAGAGTCGGCGGCATAAATTATTTTTCAGTTGTGAAAGGTTCGGTAGAGTCGCCGGACTCAGGAAAATCAATACCGGCAATAACGACATTCACCTTACATACGGCGTTGCCGGTCATATTCTCGATTGCTTCCCGCACTGTGTTTTGAATATTCTCGCACACGGTTCTGATTTTCTTATTCGGGAGAATGTTGATGTAAATGCTTATGTCAAGCTTATCTCCGTCCTGCGAAATTCTTACCGGACTCATTACCTTTAGGCTGCCCTTTTTTATTGTATTTACTACGTCGGCAGGTCTGTTGGAAAAAGAGCTTACACCGTCAACATCCTTTGCCGCGTTAATTGCGATTGAAGAAATGGCTTCCTCGGATATGATGATATTGCCTTTTTCGTTTGATTTTGTAATTTCCATATGCAAAA
>CAMFQI010000013.1 GCA_945980015.1 uncultured Eubacterium sp.
CATTAATACAAAATAATTGTCAACGCCGCAAAATCGGAATAGACAATATCCAAAAAAGGAAAAAATCAATAATTCACCGAACGAATAACGTTTTTAGAAAAACATTCCCGACAGCAAGGATTCCTTTCTGTCGGGAAATTTTCTATCAACCTCTAAACTGCCCGGCAATATTTTTGTCGGTATCTTCAACGATCTGTGCAGTTTTCTTGAGAGCAGCGGAAATTTCATCAACCAATTCCTTGGTTTTTACAAATCCCGGTCTAAGCTGTGCAAACTTTTCAGCATAAGCTCTGCTTGCATCACCCTCCCATTCACTTTGAAGCTGAGTGAGTAATCTATCAAGCTTTCCGATTACCTGCTCGATATTATTTGCTTCATTTGTGTACTCGTTCGCTCTGATTCTCATAGTTTCGGGAGTCATTCTAATTTGATTTGCCATTAAATTCACCTCCTTTTTTCAGCACTATTGAATATTGGTCAAGCCAATCATCAAACTAAATTATCTTTATTGAGTAAATCTTCCATTTTTGGATGACTGATTTCTGAATGTTGTGAAACAAATGAATTTATTTTGTCAACAGTTGCTTCGTCATCAAGATCACGGTAGCCTTCAAAAACAACCTTTGAAATGGATTCGGCCTGAAAATAAGCCATTTTATCATCAACCATTCCCTCCGGATATGTGACTCCACCGTAATCGAAAAATATCGGATTGCCGTTATTCTTCATTATTAATCCTCTTGAGATTATCATTACTTTTTTATTACCGTCTTTAAGATAAACAACACTGCCTAATGGTAAATAATTCACTTTTTCCATACTAATACTCCTTAAAAAATTTATTGTGATTTTTTGTTTACTACTTTGATATGAGGTGCTTTACTTTCTCCCTCGTAGGTCGGATCTTTTACGATTCTGTCATAGCTTACATTTCTGAATTTTGCATCGTCTAAATTTGTGTTTTTGGGGAGATCGAGAATTTCTTCTACCGTTTTTCCTTTATAGGCTCCCTTACCTGCAACCTCGACAGCCGCATCGTAATCCAATTTTGTTACTTTGCAAGTTCCGAAATCAACAATTTCTACCTTGCCATCAGAATCGTAATCGATTTTTTTCATATCATTTGTAAGCTTATTGTCTTTTGTTACATCATCGGCAATAGTTTTTCCTATATTTTCCGCAGCATCTTGCACAGCGTTTCTTCCATGCTGCAAATCTTCATCCCAAATAGTTTTGCCATCAAAAATATCACCGATATCTGCTTCTTTTCCGGAGGATACTTTGTCAATATAGTCTACCGTTCTTTCTGCAACCCCTCCAACAACATCCTCAGCTGCAGAGCTTACGGCTCCCTGCACACCTTTAACAACTGTTTTTTTAAACAGATTGGAGTCTTTTAGCCTATCGTCGTCTACAATCTCTCCAACAATAGATTTTCCGAAGCTGCCAAATAAATTGTTGGCAGTTTCTTTTGCGTTTTCGCAAGCTACATCTCTTACGTTTCCACCGTTTACAAAGGCAGTACCGACATCCCAAATTCCTCCGACTATTCCTTCTGATAATTCGCCGGTTGCTCCTGTTACAACAGACTCTCCTACGCGTGTTAAGTAATTCTTATCGCCGGTATTTATTCCGAATTTTGTTTCAAAATAACCTTCAACAAAATCACCTATTCCTACTGAAGTTACATCCTTATATAAATCATTTGCGCCGTCCTGGAAAACACCGACAATTTCATCACCCGGTTTTCCGGAAACAAAGGCTTCGCCGACATCAAATCCAATTTCAATAACATTTTCCGCAACCTCTTCAACAATTCCCTGAGAAGCGGAAATAAAGGCCCCCTGTATAGGTTGTTTTATCGCAGAGCCTGTTGAAACAGCTCCGAAAGCTCCCGAAATAGCACCCGTGACACCGCCTATCAATGTTTTTTCTGTAAAGTCAGACCAATTCATATTTTTAGTCCAGCTTCCGTTCTTTACATAATTGTCTGCAAAGCATGAAGATGCTGCTGTAGCCGCACCGACAACCCCACCTGTAATAGCGCAAGCAACAGGAGTAGCTCCACCTGCAGTTACGGCAATTAACACGACTGAACCAACAACAGCAATACCAACCGCAACCCATTTTGCCCATTCTCGTTTTTTCTCTTCTTCAGCCTGAATAATAGCATCTCTGTTATCTCGAAGATTAATTGCTTCTTCAAAGCTATCCGAAGCCATAAAATCATTAATGTACTGTTCAATTTCCGAAACAGACACCTGAATACTTTTGGAATCACAAAGCAATCCTATATATCCGCTTTGATATGAAACAACAGGTATTCTTGAATTACCAAGCTGATTATCAAGAATTTTGTTTACTTCCTTTACCAAATTATCAAATGCTGAAAAATCATTTTTTCTCGACTCTTCGTATGTTATTACTTTACTGTTAATTTTTATAGCAGCATTTATTGCATTTTGAATAGCCGTATTTAGTTCATCAAATTTTGGCTTATTATATACGTTCATCAAATGTGAAATGCTGTATTTAACATTATTGGCATCATTGGTCACAAATTGAGCAGCACTTTGAAGTGATTTCAGCTTTCTCGGAATTGAACCGTTTGAGTTTACCTCATCGAATACAATTGTTGTATATCTGCCTGCTGAATCAACATTATCAAGATAGCCCTTGTAATAATCTGCAGTAAGCATATTGTAATTTGCTAACAGCTCCAGAATCAATCCGTTAAGAAAACCGTGAATTTCGCTTATGTAGCTTTTGATATTCTGTGCGCCTGCGCCCTTAAAGCTTTCTTCCTGCGACAGTGTTTCAAGTGGTTTAGCAATTTCACTTATATCTTCCATCCAATCAGCACATTTTCTGCCCGAAGTTGATGTGACGCTCCATACATCATCGAAATATACTTTTTTATATGCCACGATTAATAAGTTCCTCCCTTCTTAAATAATAATGAGCGCTCATTTTACTACATTATTTTCTATTGACTTATCCATTTCCTCATATTTCTGAACTGCCGTTGAAATATCAGTTGAATCTTTTTCAATTAATTGTTTGTATTTATTAAGCAAGTCTCTCAATACAATAATTCTTTTTTCATATTCCTTCAACATTATTCCACTGCATTTTGAGGATTTTGAAACTGATGAAATACCGGTATCTAGATTTGACCCTTTATCTTTGAATTGTGTAATTTGTTCATTAAGAGTCAATTGATTAACCTTTATTTCCGACATAACACACCTCCTAATTAGTCCAATTCTTAATTACTCCGCCCAACCAGTTGAGAGTTTTATTCAAGCCGTCCAGAACTGCAATACCGCTTTGCTTTTCGCCCTTCTTTTTTGCAATTTCTCTACCTATTTCGTCCTGCATATCGTCTATGCTTTGATAAAACTTTTTTGCACAACTTTTTACATTGTCATCAATAATATCATCAAACTTGTCCTTCGATTTACCTCGCCACTGAACATTAGGAGCAATTTTGCTCTTCTTTGAATTATTTCTTACCCAATCTGCATTGTATGTATTGGATTTTTTAATTCTGCCAAGCTTGTCATAAGCAGCCTGTAATTCATCAATTTGATTTTGAAGATTTTTGTTAATTTGCTTACGCTCAATAATTTGATTTTGTGTAATTCTTTTTCTTCTTTTATAGTAATCAAGAGAATATTGCAAAACTAATCCCTCCTATTCACATAATGCAATTTTTATCTTAGTAACATCATTATCATTAATGTAGTATCCGTCACCCAATGATATGGGCTTTTTGTTTGTGCGCAAAGCTTCATACGAAGGATCAAAGCATTTAAGGTTGCTCAAATCTTCAAGACAGATAATATGTTGTTTTTGTCTAATGAGCTTTATCGGTTCAGGAGCATCAAAGGAAATCGATGTGTTCGGATAATTTGAGAATACTATACATACTCCCAAGTCCTTATACCTTGTTACGATATCATTAAACATATCTACAATTTCGTAGTCACTTTGAATTTTTGATGCTACATCATTATTTTGAACTATCATTAAAAGTAAATCAAAATCAGTATTTTCAGCTTCGTCAATATAAATTTGTGCATATCTTCGTTCAAGCTCGTTATGCCATTTTTTTATAATATCGCATACTCCGTCTGAGCTTAAAGAATATGTACTTACATAATCCTTTAAGTGAGACAAACCTTTGTTCATATCATCAAAAACAATTACTTCACTTGGTTTTCCTGATACTGCTAATGATTTAACTATAAGCGAAACAAAATTCTTATGACCATATCCGTTACGACCGCAAATACCCATTATGCCAAGTTTTGACAAATCAAAACAGAATGGTTGTACTTCGTCATAAGTAAGACCTACAGGAATATTATATCCTTCTACCTGTGTTCTAAAGTCATTATTAAGTCCCGAAACAGTTAATGTTTTCGGAATACAAGGAATTACCATAGCTCTTGAATTATATTTTAATGCTACTTCTTCAACAAATGTCCGTATATTCTTAACTCTTTCAAATTCCTTTTCACCTTCAAATGAAAGATACGTCTGACATTCCAAAACACGTTTATCAACATTAACCAAACATCTTCCCGTATTATCATTTGGTTGAACTGTCACACCGTCAAACAAATTAAAATACTCATTATTATCTATACAATGAAAAGCTATTTTTGAAGAAAAATTTGACAAATATCTGTATCCGATTCCTGATGTTTGCGAATTTGCAACGATTACGCAAATACCAACCGTTAAACCTTCTCTGCAAATATTTAGCAGAGAATCATCGTCCTGAAGATATAATTCATTAAGGGCAGTAAGATTATCTATTATTAACACAATCTGAGGTAAATCTTTATTTCCTGCTTCCTTATAAGAAGAAAATGAACTAACGCCACTCAAAAGAAGTTTTTCTTTTCTATACGCAATTTGCTCGTTTAGAAGCTTAAACAGATTTTTGAGTTTTTCATCTTCGTTAGATACTACCACTCCGCCTACATGGTTGAGCTTTTCAAAGTTTTTTAACACCATTGATGAAAAATCTATTATGTAAATATTGAATTCATCAGGTGTATATTTCAATGATATTCCTTTAATAATCAACTGCAATAAATTAGTTTTTCCACTCATTGAAGAACCGAGAATAAACACATTCTCCGATGTAACATCAATATAAGTCGTAGATTGAAGTTGATTATCAGGATCGTCAAAAATACCAATTGGGAGCCCGTTATCTTTTTTGCTCAATGAGTCATTTTCAAAATTTATTAATTTCGGAAGCGATGGCAGGCAGATATTGGGCAATTTAGTGATGCTATTTGCTTCACAATGGTTTTTAACATATTCTACGATAGCTTCTAACTGATTTCGGTCAGACGACTGTTGGTTGCTCTTTTTTTGTTCAAACAGGGTTTTTCTTCTGCCGGAAAAATCGAGTTCATTAATCTTAAATTCTTTGATATTATCACTATCGGATTTTTCGGGAGCACCGCTGTATGCAGACTGAAACAGCTCAAATATTTCATTATTTCCGACCTGCAGGTATGCTCGTCCGGGCTCTTTAATTTCGGCAGCAAGAGGTGATTTCAGCACCTCATTACTGTCGGATTGATCCTGCACCTTGAGACAGAGCTTAAATCTTGAATTAGACCAAATCTGCTCATTTACCTGTCCTGACGGCTTTTGAGTTGCCAAAATAAGATGAACGCCTAAGCTACGACCGATACGGGCAGCCGAAATAAGCTCTTTCATAAATTCAGGCTGATCGGCTTTAAGCTCTGCAAATTCATCAACTATAATAATCAAATGAGGCAACGGCTCTTTAACCTCGCCTGCTTTATATTTTTTTATGTACTTATTGATATGGTTAACATCTGCCTGAGCAAAATACTTTTGTCTCTTCTGCAGCTCAGCCTTGATTGACTTAAGAGAACGGTCAATCTCTTTTCCGTCGATATTCGTAATTGATCCGATAAGGTGTGGCAAATCCCTGAATTGATTTACCATTCCGCCTCCCTTGAAGTCGATAATCAAAAATCCGACCTCATAAGGATGGAACAAAATTGACATCGAAAGAATATATGTCTGCAAAATTTCGGATTTACCCGAACCGGTTGTACCTGCAACCAAGCCGTGAGGACCGTGAGCTTTATCATGCAAATCAAGACAAACAACACCGCTTTTTGAGACTCCCAACGGTGCAGACATCGACTTTGTAACATCAGTCGACGCCCAATTATTCTGTAAATCAATATCGTCAACGGCTAAAATATTCAATAATTTGAACAATGAAATGCTTTTTGTCAATGTGCCTTCAAGGGAAATTTCCTCAGTATAAACAGGCGCAAGAAGACTGACAATTTGACCTGCCTGATAATCGGAAATTGTAGGATAAACAAAATCGGTCGATTTATTTATATCGGACGAATCAATTAATGTTGCATTTTGAGAGTCCTTTATTTCAACAATATAGTCGCATCCGAGACCGATTTGTGATTTATCATCACCGAAATAAACGAACGTTACACCCAAATCCTTTGCATCATTAACAAATTTTGATACGGGATGATTATGAAAGCCGTATTCGTCATACAGGAATACAACAATATTAAAAGGATAAGACTTGTTTTGCTTTCTTTCATTCAGCTCACGATAAAGATATTCAAACAACAGGTTCTTGCTTTCGTCATCACAAATTATATTTCTGATGCCGATATCGTCATTTTGAACATGAGGTAACATTCTAAGCCAAAGAACCTTATTTTTGTTTTCTTCCTTGACAACAAAAACAAGCTTAACGTCGCTTTGGAACTGACGGGCACAAATATCAATGACGATATTTTTCATAATTTCAAACCTGTATTGCTCGTAACCGACAATACCTATTGCATTTGAATTTTTCAAAGAGCATACTATAGGAGCGCAATCAATGTATTTGTACTCCTCGCTGACCTGCTGAGGAATTTTTTGTAAATCATCCTCAACCTCAAGCTTTTCTTGTTTTTTGTAATCAATAACCCTCTTAGCCTCAAGCTTACCGGAGCCTAAACGTACTGTAAGAAAATCATCGTTTTCTCTGATTCTGTCAAAAAGCTCGCTTGAAAATGTTTGGAAATTATTACATTCCTTTCCGATGTCTATATAAACGCTTTCAAGAGAATTCTTTTCCTTTTCTCTCTCGGTAATTATCTCCTGCTTTTTATTTTCGATATATGCTTCATATTTGCTTATTCTTTCGGCGGAATTATCCTTAAAATCCTTTTTGCTTTGAATAAGGCTTAAAACTGCAGTAATTACACCGACAGCACTTGAAACAAGCATAAAGGGAGAAACCGAAATCATGGCAATACCCATAATAATCATAACAGCCGACGGTAAAAGTCTGCTTAATAAATTATTCTTCGGTTTTTGAGGCTTTGCAGGAGGCTCCAAAATACTGATTTTTTGGTCATCAATTACGGTTTTTATTCTTGTGCTTCTTGTAAACTTCGGATAATTATTTTTGTTATAATCATCCGAAAACTGCAAAACCTGAACAAACACGTTTTTTGAGGTACGCAAAATACCGTTTCTGTAGTAAAAGCTGTAGTTGCTTATCGAAAAAAAGTCGGTATCCTTTATAATACAACCGTTTTTTGCAAGGCTTCCGTTATGGTATACTCCGTAAACAGTAGATTTTACATTAAGTACAAATCCGTTTGCGGTATTGACAAGCTCAACCAATTCATTTTGGACATAATCTCCAGACAGAACTAAATTACAGTTTGAATTTCCGCCGATATAAACCGTTGGGCTAGTTGAAATATCAATGCATCTGTCGTAATCCTTTTTTTCATTATCAAAATCAAATACAAAATCTATTCTGAACAGCTCTGTTTCCGAACTTTGATAATTTACGGTAAACGAATCTGCATGAGAAAGCCTTTTTGCAGCAAGCTTTCTTACATCACCGATATTAATATAGACATTCTCCGAACAGGAAATTTGCCATTCACCGTTTGTATTTGTAAACAGTAATTCAAAATTTTCAAAAAATAAATCTTTATGAAAACGAACGTCACAATCCAAACCCAATCCGATTTTTAACGAACCGGCATCAACGGGAAGCTGAACCTCCTTATAGATATTGTTGTTTGAAATTTTTATCAAATAACCATACTGCATTTTTTTATTCCTCACTCGGTAAAATAAATTATCGTACCGTTTCTTACTCCGAAATCGGAAAGAAGCTTATTCCCTTTCAAAAGTGTTATCGGATTTTCGGCTTTAAGATAGCAATTTTTTACGTCCGACGTATCAATACCGAGATTATACGCAGTATTCAAGGCAATTACTAAATCATTTGCCGAAATATCAAGAGGTATTTCCAAATCAGCTTCATAATTATTTTTGCAGTATTTGAAAATAACAACCGCCGTTTTTTCCATAAATGTCACCTATTTCATTAGATATGCAACCTTTTGAATATCTGTTTTTTTGGACAAATCATTGACAGACATCGAATCACAGTTATCAAAAAGCTTTACATATTCGTTTATTAAATAATTCTTTGTGTGCATAATATAGCTTTCTTTGTCGCCGGCATACTTATTGCATAGAAATCTATATTTTTCGTTATTCCTAAAGGATATGTTTTCAGTCAGTACATTTGTTGAATAAACAGAATTTTTTGACTGCTCGGTCACAATTATTACTCTATCGGCAAGAGTAATTAAATCGGTTTTTGCTTTATCAAAGGTACAGTCGGCATCAACGATTATCACATCATAATCATTAGACATTTTCGCACCTCGAACAATATTGTAGTAAACAGAGTAATCGATACCGATAGTTGATAATGCTCTCGAAAACGGCGGCAGATAATCAAAGCTCTCGTTTCTGATTACATATTTTATTTTTGAATAAGCATTTTCGTTACTGCCGGAAAAATCCGCTAATGCATTATTGGGAATAGGCGCACAATTTGAAAGCATATGCTGAAAAGTATTGAGCATACTTGCATTTATGTACAGGACTTTGTTATTATTTTTTGATAAATAACAGGCAACGCCTAATGCAAGCGTGCTTTTGCCTACACCTCCGCTTGCAGAATAAAGCAACGCTACAATAGTTTCCTTTTTTGAAGCAATACTGCTTTTTTTCAAACTCAAAGCAGACACTCTGTCAAAAATATCCTTTGTGCTTGTGTATTTATATATTCTGTTTATACCCAATCCGTCGGGCTGGGTGCTTTCGTTAGCCTCAACTAAAATGAAAATGCTTCCTATACTGTGCTTTTGAAGATTAGACAGTTCAAACAAACGCTCACTAACCAACAAAGCGTCCGCACTTTTTGGTGATGAAAAATACTCTTCAAAATACGAGGCGTCTGTAATAGTCTCAAGCTCAATAGAATCATCTAGTTCCTCGAGAAATTTCATTTCAAGCAGCATCAAAAACTGTTCGTCTGTATCAGCTATAATAATCTTGGATTTTGCCAATTCAAATTATCCTCCTAAAACCTCACCGCAAAGTCGCTGTTAGCCAAAGTAATTATATCGCCGTTATTTATGTTGCAGGTTTGCATAGCATTCAAACGGTAATGATTTAGATATGTCCCATTTGCACTGCCTAAGTCTGTAAGATAATAACGATTATCCGCATAGCTTATCTTGCAATGCACCCTGCTTATTGCGACATTAAACGAAACAACTCCATTAACCTGAGACGGATTTTTTCCGATAATAAATTCCGGAGTATCTATTACAAAATCCACCTCATTCGGATTAGTAAGCGAATAAAAATGTAATACCGGCTGCTTCATTATTGGCTGAGGCACCTGCTCGACATTTTTAGGTAAATCTGAATATTTAGAATTATTGCTTATTTCATTGCATATTTGCTCATAAGACTGTTGCAAATTCATCATTCCGTTAGACAAATATGAGCATATTCTCATCATTTTTTCACAGTTAAACGCAGGGATACAGGTAATGAGTTTCACAAGCTCTGTTCTGAATTCATTTTCAAAGGCAATAACGTCCTTTTTTGAATTCAAAACCGGAATATAAATCAGTTTTACTTCCATGGTTGCATGATTCACATAAACCTTGTCTAATGAAATATCCAAATTATCACAGTTTAGAAATCCGTTATTTTCAATTTCTAAAACAGACTTTAACAAATTAGCCAAAACCGTCATAAACGAACTGATATCAAGACTCGGCAAAGCACTGCGAAGCGACTTTATGCTTTGCGTATTATAAATCAATTTAATTTTTCCGTTGTAGGTTACCCTATTGCATTTTATTAAATTATCGGCGTGGCTTTTGAGCACCTTAAAATCTGTTAATGCAAACATTGAAGAGTCGTTAAAGACGTACTGAACATTCGGTACATCCTTTAACTCACTCAGTATTCCGCGTTGAAAAAAATCCGTCATTACTATTTCCCCGAAAAGTTTTATATATACTTATAACTGTCTCTTATACACATCTGACGCTGCCG
>CAMFQI010000014.1 GCA_945980015.1 uncultured Eubacterium sp.
CTTCTTCGTTTAATTTTTCTATTGTATTCGCACGTGAAAGAACGCCGCCCTGCTTACCCTTTGAACCGCCCGTCATTGAGCCGCCCGGGTTCATAACCTGACCGTCGAGGGTTACAATCTTATATTTATTTGAATATCTCTTTGAGATACCTATTGCACAGTCAATATCCTCCGCAACGATAACCCTACCTAAAAGATTATCAACAATGTCACGGTACTGTGAATCATATTCAACAAGATTGGACGCAATATCAACAAAGCCGAAGTTATCATCAAGATTGCGCTCCTCGATATGTCTGGGCTTAATTGCCGAGATAGGCAAAAATGTTGCTCTGCCTATATTATTTTGCTTCAAATACGCAATAGCTTTTTTTGCGTCGCTCTCGGTGGACACAACTATATTTTGCATAGCCGAACCGAGTGCAATTTCAACGGCGGTCGAGCTTTCGTCATCAACCGTAATGAGTTGGCTGAGTGTTCCGTGAATACCCGAAAGTGCCTTCGCCTTGCTTTGCTTCATTACCGCCTTAACGGCACCCGAAAAGCCCTCCATATTCTTTTCAAGCTCGGTGAGCATATTTGCTCTGTCCTGCTTTTCGGCATACTGTCTGCGAAGTCGCTCAACCTTTTCCTTGAGCTCCTCTGCCTTGTCGGTTTTGGATTTGAGCTTCATTCGATAGCCGTCCATCGAATTTTCATACTCGTCAATTCTCTGCTGAATGAAGCTTAAGTTTTCTTCACCCTCCTGCTTTTGTGAGGCAGTGTATTCAATATCCTTTTCAACTGCCTCAAGCTGTAAGGCTATAGTTTCCTTTCTCGAATTGATTTCCTCAATTGACGAGCTTGCCTGAGAAGCCTTAACCTTACTATCGGAAAGCTTTAAGGTAAGTGACGTCAGCATTTGGTTTAATTCAACGGTTCTGTCGGAGAATTCCAAATTTTCACTTTGTACCCTGTTAAGCTCGCCTACCGTTTGCTCAAGCTCCTGCCGTTTTTGTTGGGCTAATTTCTCGTTTTCCTCAACAAGTGCCTGCTTTTGCTCAATTTGAAGCTCAATGCTGCTTCCCGTATCGTCAGCCTCGCTGATGTCCGCCGAAAGTCTGGCAATCGTTTCGTTATTATGCTCGAGAGTTGCATTGAGTACGGAGATTTCACCGTCCTTGCGAAGCGCCTCTTCTTCATAGCCCGAAGCACCAAGTCTGCTCTGCTCAATAGCAAGGTTAATCGAAACAATATCGCTTGCAATCTGCTCAATATTCTTTTCAAGTTCTTCTAAATCGTTTTCGCATATTTCATAAGAAGCTCTTGCGGCGTCGATTTTATGCTCCTGTTCACGAAGTTCAACCGTGAACTTATTGATTTTATTAAGCCAAACGCCTATTTCAAGCGTTTTCTTTTCGTCGCTGTATTCAAGGAATTTTTGCGCCTTTTCACTCTGCTTTTTTAGTGGACCTACTCTGCCTTCAAGCTCGGCGAGAATGTCCAAAAGTCTTACAAGATTTTCCTGAGCCTGCTCCAATCTGCGTTCTGCGTCACGACGCTTATGACGGAAGCGTGAAATACCTGCCGCTTCCTCAAAAAGCTCTCGTCTGTCCTCGTTTTTTGCAGAAATAATGGAGTCGATTTTGCCCTGACCGACCATTGAATAGCCGTCGGCACCCAAGCCCGTATCCATAAACAGCTCGTGAATATCCTTTCTGCGAACTGTCTCGCCGTCAATCTTATATTCACTCTCGCCGCTGCGGTAATAACGGCGTGTAACCGTTACAATCTCGCCGTGATTTGCAAGCGAGCCGTCACTGTTGTCAAGAGTAAGCACAACCTGTGCAAAGCCGAGCGGCTTTCTGCTTGAGGTTCCGCCGAAAATAACGTCCTCCATCTTTGAGCCTCTCAGGGATTTTGTGCTTGTTTCACCAAGCACCCACCTTACTGCGTCGGAAATATTGCTCTTGCCCGAGCCGTTAGGTCCGACTACGGCGGTTATACCTTTGCCGAAGGTTAATTCAGTTTTGTCGGGGAAGGATTTGAACCCCTGCATTTCTAATGTTCTAAGTAGCATATTTTTTACCGTCTAACTATTTTTATATCGTCAACGGCAACCTTGTCGTTGACCGTTACTTTTATGTTATATCCTGCTTCCATAAGAAAGTAGATGTTTCGCTTTTGTTGTCCCTTAAGCTGTGAAACCGATTTTGAATTAACGAATATTTCGTAATCGTCGGGCGGATATTTCAAAATTCTGTTTAGCATAAACCGAGATTTTACGATTTCGCCGAAGCTGTCGTGAAATGCGCCTGCAACGATATTCTTTTTAAGCTCAGGCGAAGAATGAAGTCCTAGTCTTATTATTTTTATACCTGCATTTTCAAACATAGCAACGAGCTTTGTGCAGAGATTTGCCGCATCGTCAACCGTTTGAGCCTTGTATTTTTTCTCCTCCAAAAGACGAGCAAGGTATGTACCCTTAAGCACCGCAGTCGGATAAATGCGAACCGTTGCGGGAGCAAGGTCAATAATCCTCTGCGCCGTTTGAATTGCCTTTTCGTCCGTGTCCAAATACAATCCTGTCATCATTTGAAGTCCCAGCTCAAAGCCGTACTCCTTGATAAGCCTTGAAGCATTTTCAACGTCTGCCGAGGTATGACCTCTCAAATTCGCTTTGAGCACCTCGTCGTCCATACTCTGAGCACCGAGCTCTATTGAGGTTACGCCGTAGCCTTTGAGTATTTCAAGAACCTCGTCGTCAATTGCGTCGGGGCGTGTTGAAATCCTGATACCCTTTACGCTGCCGTTTTTGACATATTCGCCTGCCGCTTCAAGCAGAGAAATCATATACTGCCTGTCAATAGCGGTAAACGAGCCGCCGAAGAAAGCTATTTCGTAAGTATAGCCCTTTCTTTTCAAGGCGGTTTCAACTGCATTTTTTACATCCTGTGCAGTCGGCTGATTTTCGTTTCCGGTAATCACATTTTGATTACAAAACGAGCATTTATGAGGACAGCCCAAATGCGGAATAAAAATGCTGATATTCCCTTTTTTTGCAATTATCTCGTTCATTACACAATTCCCATAAGTGCAAGAGCCTCTCTTGCGGCCTCCTGTTCAGCCTGCTTCTTGCTTCTTCCTACGCCCGTTCCGACAACATTTGAATTTACAAGCACCTGCGCTTCAAACACTCTGTCGTGGGCAGGTCCGTCCTCTCGGACAATTACATAATTAAGAGTTTCGTCCTTGTTCTTTTGGATAATCTCCTGCAAGGTCGTTTTGTAATCCTTAACGCCGATATGCGAGGTATCAATATCCCTGTCTAAAAAACGCAAAATGTGTTTTTTCGCCTGCTCCATTCCGCCGTCAAGATAAACTGCGGCAATAAGAGCTTCAAAGGCGTTCTCCAAATTCGAGTCACGGTTTGAGCCGCCTGTTTTCGTTTCGCCTCTGCCTAATTTGAGATATTTGCCCAAATCAATTTCTCTTGCAAAATCCGAAAGCGAACGTGTGCAAACGAGCGAAGAACGGATTTTTGACAAATCACCCTCCGGCAAATCCGGGAATTTTTCGTACAAAAACTGTGCCGAAACAAGGCTCAAAACTGCGTCTCCTAAAAATTCCATTCTCTCGTTGTTGATTTTTAGCTGATTATCGTTTGCGTAGCTGCTGTGAGTAAGCGCCTCTTCAAGCAACGCCCTGTTTTTGAAGGAATATTTTATTTTTTCTTCAAGCTTCTCCATAATTACTGATTAAATAATTCCTTTTCTATTTTATCAATAAGGTCGGTCTGCAAAAACCAAACCGCCTGCTTTACGGCATTTTTGAAACAACGTGCGTCAGCAGAGCCGTGAGCCTTAACAACAGGCTTGCTTACTCCAAGCATTACCGCACCGCCGTATTCCTTATAATCAAACTGCTTTTTCATATCGTTTATTCCGTTTTTTACGCCGAGATACGCAAGCTTTGAAAAAGCATTTTTGTAAAATGCGTCCTTTATGCCCTGCATAAGCACCTTTGCAACGCCCTCATATGTTTTGAGAATCAAATTACCGGTGAAGCCGTCGGCAACAACAACATCTGCGTCGCCGTAAGGTATTCTTCTGCCCTCAATATTTCCGATAAAATTATATCCTGCGTTTTGCATAAGAGAATAGGCTTCCTTAACAACAGGCGTTCCCTTCGTTTCCTCGGCACCGTTATTTGCAAGGGCAACTCTCGGATTTTCAACGTTCATTATATTTTCCATATAAAGCGAGCCGAGAAGTCCGAATTGTACGAGATATTCACTTTTGCACTCTGCGTTTGCGCCGCAGTCCATAAGTACAAACGGCTTATTACTGCTCGGCATAACGGAGGCAATCGCAGGACGCTTAACGCCCTTAATTCGCTTTACTATAAGCGTTGCGCCGACTGTTATTGCGCCGGTGTTACCTGCGCTGACAAAGGCATCGCCCTCACCGTTTGCAAGCATTTTTAAGCCTTGCGACATTGAGCTGTCGGGCTTTGCCTTAAGCACGCTTCGAGCCTCGTCACAGTTTTCGATAACCTGTGTGCAATGCAAAATCGTAGTATTTTTCAGCGTAAGCTTGTTATCCTCAACGCATTTTTTTATTACGCCCTCATCACCCAAAAGCACAATTTCGTCGATATTAAATTCATCAACTGCGAGCATAGTGCCCTTGATTATCTCAAGCGGTGCATTATCGCCGCCCATTGCGTCAATTAGTATCTTCATATTATCAATCCAAACTGTCTATTTCGGCAAGCGACCGCCTCGCCAATGCCGAATAGCGTTCTTTTTTGTCTTTAATTTTTGGTTCTATTGCAGGAAGTATTCCGAAATTCGCACCCATAGGCTGAAAATTCTTTACACTTTCGTCGCTTATATAATGCGACAACGCACCGAGCATTGTATTTTCGCTCAAAACGAGCGGTTCTTCATTTTCGGCAAGTCTTACTGCGTTTATTCCCGCAAGTATTCCCGAGCCTGCCGACTCCATATATCCCTCAACGCCGGTTATCTGTCCCGCAAAAAAGATATTTGGATTACTTCTCAGGCTGAAATCGGGATTAAGAAGTCGAGGCGAGTTCAAAAATGAGTTGCGGTGCATTACTCCGTACCTTACAAACTCTGCATTTTCCAGTCCGGGTATCATCGAAAACACTCTTTTTTGCTCGCCGAACTTCAAATTAGTCTGAAAGCCTACGAGGTTGAACATTGTTCCTTTGTTGTTCTCTCGGCGAAGCTGAACGCACGCCCAAGGTCTGTGACCGGTATTCGGGTCGATAAGTCCGACAGGCTTCATCGGTCCGAAGCGAGGAGCGTCCTTGCCTCTTTTTGCCAGCTTCTCTATCGGCATACAACCCTCGTATACATCAAAGTCGTGAACGACTGCGCCCTCGGCGTTGCAAAGTTCGTCAATAAACGCTTCGTACTGCTCTTTATTAAACGGACAGTTTATATAGTCATCATCACCGCCACGCTCATATCTTGAAGCACCGAACGCCTTATTCATATCCACGCTGTCGGCGGTCACTATCGGAGCCGCCGCATCATAAAACGAAAGACAGTCGCCGCAAAGCCTTTGTATTTCGTCAGCCAAAGCTCCCTGTGTAAGCGGTCCTGTTGCAATGATGAGAATTTCGTCATCACTGCATTCAATTTTTTCATACACCCTGTTTTCGACTGTAATGTTAGGGTGATTTTTTATCATATCGGTTACGGTACCGGCAAAATCATTTCTGTCAACCGCAAGCGCTCCGCCTGCGGCAACGGCGCATTGCCTTGCAACAGGAACGGTGAGCGAGCCTAAACGAGCCATTTCCTCTTTCAAAAGTCCTGCGGCACTCTCTATTCGGGATGCCTTTAAGGAATTTGAGCAAACAAGCTCGGCAAAATATTCGCTTTTATGCGCCGGAGACATCTGAAGCGGCTTCATTTCAACAAGCGTAACGTCATAACCGCACTCGGCAATCTGCCACGCCGCCTCACACCCTGCAAGACCGGCACCGACTACTGTAAATTTCTTCATATATTCACCGACCGATTATTTCTTTTTTGGTTCAGCCGTATAGCCGCAGCCCTCGGTATCGGGACAATACAAAATATTACCCTTTTTCCTAAACAACGACTTTGAGCATTTCGGACACTTCTCATCGGTTGGGGTGTCCCATGTCATAAAGTTACATTCGGGATAATTTGAGCAGCCGTAAAACGGAGTTCCCCTCTTCGTCTTTTTCTCTATTACGTCGCCGCCGCACAACGGACATTTAGCGGTCGTTTTTGTTACAAGCGGCTTTGCGTTTCTACATTCGGGGAAGCCCGGACAAGCAAGGAATTTACCGAATCTACCAACCTTGACAACCATTTTTCTGCCACACTTTTCGCAGATTTCCTCGGTTTCCTCTTCCTTGAGCTTAATCTTTACGCCCTGCATATCCTTTTTTGCTTTTTCGAGTGGGTCGATAAAGTCGTCGTAGTAAAGCCTTATCATATCAATATAGTTCTTCTCGCCGGAGTCGATTTTGTCCAAATCGTCCTCCATTTTCGAGGTGTACTTAACGTTAACTATATTCGGAATTCTCTCCTTGAGAAGATTTGTTACTGCCTCGCCAAGCTCTGTCGGAACAAACTGCTTACCCTCACGAACAACATATTCCTTTGATAATATCGTGCTTGTGATAGTAACATAGGTTGACGGTCTGCCGACGCCGTTTTCCTCAAGTGCCTTTGTGAGCGAGGCTTCGGTATATCTTGCAGGAGGCTGAGTAAAATGCTGATTTCCTGCGATTGATTTGAGCTTAAGCACATCGCCCTGAGCAACGGGAGGAAGCGGAGATTCATTATCCTTTTTCTGTGCGTCGTCCGTCTTTTCCTCGTAGAGTACCGTAAAGCCGTCGAACTTTACGGTGTAGCCTGCCGCAGAGAACATATAACCGTTTGCGTCAATTTCAACCTTCATAGTTTCCTGAATACAAGAAGCCATAAGCGAAGCAATGAAGCGTTCCCAAACGAGCTTATAAATCTTGTATTGGTCTGAGGTAAGCGAGGATTTTACGCTTTCGGGAGTAACGCTCGGCATTGACGGACGAATCGCCTCGTGACCGTCCTGTGCGTTTCCTCTCGTTTTGTAATATCTCGGAGCAGACGGCAAATATTTTTCGCCGTACTGATTTTTTATAAATTCATTACCTGCCGCACGAGCCTCGTCGGAAATACGAAGCGAGTCCGTTCTCATATACGTGATAAGACCGACTGTGCCGATACCCTTAACGTCTACGCCCTCGTACAATTCCTGCGCCGCCTTCATTGTACGGCGAGCCTGAAACGACAGTCTGCGTGACGCCTCCTGCTGTAAGGTTGAAGTGATAAACGGAGGTGCGGGATTTTTCTTTCTTGTACCCTTTTTAACACTGCTTACAACGTACTGTGCATCTTCCAAATCGGCAAGTATTCTGTCAATCTCATCCTTTGTGGGAATTTTGTTTTTATCCGTTCCGACCTTATTTCCGTCCTTATCCTGAACAAGCGAAGCATTAAAACTCTTTCTGTCGGGCGGGTTAGTAAACTTTGCGTCGATTGTCCAGTATTCCTCCGGGTTAAAGGCACGTATCTCGTTTTCCCTATCAACAATAAGTCGAAGTGCAACACTCTGTACTCTGCCGGCGGAAAGACCTCGTCTGATTTTTTGGCTTACAAACGGGGAGAGCTTATAGCCGATAAGTCTGTCAAGTATTCTTCTCGCCTGCTGGGCATTTACCAAATCAATATCTATTGCCCTCGGGCTTTCCATTCCGTTTTTTACGCCCGACTTTGTTATTTCATTAAAGGTTACTCTGTTTTTGTCATCAAGCTTTAAGCCCAAAATATTTGCAAGATGCCACGAAATTGCTTCTCCCTCACGGTCAGGGTCGGTTGCAAGATAAACATAATCGGCCTTGCCCGCCTTTGATTTCAGCTCGTCAACAAGATTTTCCTTGCCCTTGATGATTGCGTATTTAGGCTCAAAGTTGTTTTCTATATCAACGCTAAGTCTTGCGGCAGGCAAATCACGTACATGACCCATCGAGGCGATAACCTCATATCCCTTACCGAGATAGCCCTTGATATTCTTTGCCTTTGCAGGCGACTCAACTATTACTAATTTTGACATTGTTTTTATTCCTTTCGGTATTGCGTTTGTTATGACTGCTTTTTGCGATAGCGTTTTCCTATTCCAGCCTCTGCCAAGCCGTCAAGCTCAAGCATTGTAAGGCTCATTAAAACTATATGAACAGGCAAATCTGCTTTTGCACATATTGTATCGGCGTCGGTAAATTCATCACTTAATGCACCGTAAACCGTTTTTTCATTACCCTTAAGCATAGCGGCTTTTTTATCTATCTCCGACCTTGCCTGTCTGTGAACGCCGATGTTATCAAAGGTAAGCTGTTCCTCAAGCTCGTCGGGTATTGATTTATCGGCATATTCGTCGTTCAAAAGCTCACGAACAGTTGCAAGCCTTGATACGTCAAGCGTTTTGTACTTTTGAGTATAGTGGGACACAATCGCATTTATCGAGGTTACGGGAATTGCACCGTCCTCTATGAGCCGATTGGTACCGTTGAAGCCCTCGTCAAAAATCGACGCAGGCGTTGCAAACAAATCTCTGCTTTGGTCGGTTGCATAAGAGGCTGTAATGAGCGAGCCGCTTTTGTCACCCGCCTCAACAACATAAACTCCGTCCGACAGACCGCTGATTATTCTGTTCCTCGGCGGAAAGGTAAACTTCGTTGCAGGGGTATCGGGAGGATATTCGCTTATTACCGCACCCGATATTGACGCCTTTCTGCGAAGGTCGTTATTCACGGATAAATAATTGCACGCAAGTCCGCAGCCTAAAACGACAATCGTTTTTCCGTTTACGTCAAGTGCTCCCTCGTGTGCGGCGGTATCAACTCCGAGTGCGCCGCCGCTTATAATCACGCCGTTGCACCTTGCAACTCCCTTTGATACAATTCTCGCACAATTAAGTGCGTATGGCGAAGCCTTTCGTGTTCCGACAACGCCGAGAGTCAGCATATTGTCAACCTTTGGCAATTCACCGCTGACATAAAGCACTGCGGGAGGGTCATAGATGTTTTTCAGCTTTTTGGGATAAGCCTCATCCTCAAAGGTTATTATTTGCCAATCGTTTTTGCGGCAAAGTTCAATTATTTCATCGGCACTTGATATGTCGGTTTCTTCCATTCGTTCAAGCAGCCTGTCCTTAATCAACGGACACGCCCTTCGCTGAAGATAATTGCTTTTGAAAACATTTTCGACCGAGCCGAAATATTCAACAATCGGAGAAAACCTCTTGCCTGCGCCCAAGCAAAGCTGAAGCCAAATCCAATATCTTTTGTCACTCATCGAAGCATCTCCCACATTGTTATTGAAGCGGCTACCGAAGCGTTCAGGCTTTCTGCTCTGCCGAGCATCGGAATAGTGATGAGCAAATCGGAAGCGGCTTTTATTTCATCTTCAACTCCGTTTGCCTCATTTCCTATAACGCATACACTCGGCAATGAAAAATCAATTTCGGTTATTTTCATTGCGTTGTTATCGGGCACTGTTGAATAAATCATATAGCCCTTGCTTTTTAAGGTTTTCAGTTCTGCGCATAAATCGTCAACATTGCAGATATTCATTCTCAACACGCCGCCCATTGACGAGCGAATTGCCTTTGGGTTATAGATATCACAGCCTTGATATGTTATTATTGTATCAATTCCGAGCGCCTCGGCACTGCGGATTATTGCACCGACATTTGAAGGGTCCTGAACATTATCAAGTACAATAATCTTTTTGCCCAAATCGTCAATCCTTTTTGGCGGCATTTTTACACAGGCAAATATTCCCTGAGGGCTTTTCGTTTCGGAAAGCTTTTCGCTGATTTCGGGAGTAATAACAAACGAGAATTTGCTCATTTGTGATAATTGTGAAATTTTGTCGCCGTATTTTTTCAGCATATCCTCGGTGAAAAGGACATATTCAACCTCGCAAATGCAATTAAGGACATCAAAGCAAAGCCTCGCCCCCTCCAATACAAGCATGCCCTTTTCGTATCTGTATTTTGAGGAAGTGAAAAGCTTTTTTGTGTCCTTAATCAAATTATTATTTTTGCTTGTGATTTTGTCCATACACATCTCCGTAGCGTGCTAAATTTGCTTAGGGCAACAACGACTGACTGACGTCTAAAATTACCCTTTCTGCCTTTCGTTTAAGAAAATCACCGTTGACTGTAAAATTATATATTATTTAATATACATTATATA
>CAMFQI010000015.1 GCA_945980015.1 uncultured Eubacterium sp.
TGCAAATCTGCCGAATACTCCCATACACCGTTTTCCCAAGTACCGTAGGTCATTAAACTTTGTTGCTCGATATTATATGTGCCGTCGGTATTGTACTGCGCAACGTAGCCCAGATCCTCGCTGAACGCTTCGATATATTCATCACCGTTGCCGTAAACAAACTGCGCCGCATTTTCTCTGCAATATTCGTCGGCGGTTGAATTAATTCCGCTGATAATCGTAAGAACAGGATAGTTCTTGTTGCTGAAATTCGTTTCAAAAGCGTTCGTCAGGTTAACATTGTGCTTTGCGATAACGGCGTATTTAAGGTTGCGGCAACCGTCAAAGGCGTAGCTTCCGATATAGCTTACCTTGTTGCCCAAAACGACTGTTTTAAGTCCGTAGCAATAGTTGAACGCATATTCCTCTATCGTTTCCAAATTCTTCGGTGCAAGGAAATATTCGAGGTCGTCACAGTTGTAAAATGCACCTGTTTTAATTACCCTCAGTGCACCGTCATTATCAATATTAACAGTCTTCAAATTTCCGCATTTATAAAACATCTCCGTCGGTATAACCTCAACGCCGCTATCAACCGTAACCTCAGTAAGATTGTTGCACAGTTCAAAGCAGCTGTCACCGTATTCTATGTAGTCGTACATATGAACACTCGTTATACCTGTGTATCTAAATGCATTGGCACCTATTGCGGTTATTTGTTCAATGTTGAAATCTCTTTCCAAGCCGTCGTATTTATTACAGCTTTCAAATGCCGATTTGCCAATCGTTGTAACAAGCGGAACACTAACGCCCTCAAGTCTTGTACAATCTCTAAATGCGTTTTCAGGTAAATATGTCATTTTCGGCATTGAAGCAGATTGCAGATAATTACAATTCAAAAATGCACCTTTGCCCATTCTCATCATATTAGGCAAACTGACATTTACAATCGCACTGCAATATGCAAACGCATTAACGCCGACCTCGACAATATTATCAAGGTTAATGCTATCAAGCACCTTGCAACCGTAAAAACAGTTATCCGGTATCGCACTAATGCTATCCGGCAAAACAACTGTTTTAAGACTGTTGCAATTAGCAAACGCATAATCCCCAAGCCGTTCAACAGTAGACGGTATCTCAACGCTTTCTATCTTCGTATTCGCAAACATATATGCGCCAAGCGTTTTGACATTGCCGAAATCAACTTTTGTTATCGGGCAATATCTAAACAACTGACTGCCGAAAAATGTATCGGGAGAAAATCCTGTAAGGTCAATCTCCGTATACTTTGCACCGTAAAGCGACGAAGTTCCGAAATGCGTTACACTCTTCGGGAAATTGAAGTCCTCAAATCTGTTATCGTAAAATGCGAAATCACCGACATATTCAAGCGCCGAATCACCGGGGAAATAAGCCTGCTTAAGTTGACAGCCGTAAAACGCTCTTTGGTCAATCATTGTAAGCCCCGAGCCAAATTCAACCGTGTCAATCTTTGCGTTATAAAATGTATCTTGACCTATCGCAGTCAGCGAATCGGGAAGTGAGAGAGTTCCGATTTGCTTGGAATTGCCTATATTTGACGACGATGAAATCGAGGTAATACCCTCGCCGATAACGACGTCGACCTTTTGAGAGTCGCTCTTGCCTAAGACAACGGCAAAGCTCGTAGCCGATGTGCCGTCGCTGTTTTTAACATTACTGCTGACAAGCTCGCCTGTGCCGTTGATATAAAGCACGGTCTTGTCGTAGTTGTACTCCCATGTGCCGTTTTTCCATGTACCTGAGCTTGTGCCCTTTTCGTCCTCTTCCTGAATGAGTGCTTCAAGCTCGTCACTCAAGTCGCCGCTTCCCTTTGCCTTAAACTCAAGGTCGTTACTGCGTGCATATTTATATGCGGTTGAGCCGTTTGCACCGTACAAAACGGGATTTGAATTTTTGAACATTCTTGCGCCTGCGCTGAAATAGAATTTTGTAAACACAACCCTTTCAAGCGAGGTACAGTTTGCAAACGCCTCCGCTCCGACAGTCGAAACATACGGATAAACGATAACCTCTTTAAGCGAGGTGCAACCGTCAAAGGTATTGTCGGGGATAAATGTCACATGTTCATCCATTGTTGCACTCGTCAGCCTTGTACAGTTGCTGAACGCACCTTTGCCGTAGCTTGTGCCGGCTTTCATATGTACTTGTCTTATACCGCTGTTTTGGAACGCCCATTCGCCCACCGACGTTACGCTGTCGGGAATTGCGGAAAACTCGGTATCCGAACAATTTATAAATGCTCCGGTTCCAATAGTTGTCAGATTATCTCCGAAAGTAACCTCTTTAAGCGATGTTGCATTATAAAATGCCTGATAACCTATCGAAGTTACATTAGGAGCATTAAAAGACTCAATTCCACCGTTTTTGAATGCATATCTTCCGATACTTGTAATATTGCCGAAATCAAATTCGGTCAGCTTGTATGTATTTGAAAATGTATTGTCATTTATAACGGTAATTTTAGGAATGTTAACGCTTTCAAGACTATGACAACTTATAAACGCATAATCGCCGATATATGTACAATTCGGCACATCAACGCTTACGAGATTTGTACATCCTCGAAATGCGCCCCAGCCCAGCTCCAAAATGGTTTCGCTGCTGACCTGCGATATCGAAGTGTCTTCAAATGCAGAATCACAGACATACTCAACATTGCTGAAATCGAAGCCGTCAAGCAACGAACAGTTATAAAATGCGTCAGATGAAATATATGTACAGTTCGGAATACTAACGCTCGAAAGATTCGTACAATCCATAAATGCACCATCGCCGAGCTCCGTCACCTTTTCTGCCTCAACGCTCGTAAGTCCCGTGTTTTCAAATGCACTGCTGCCGATAGACACGATATTACCGAAATCGAAGCTTTCAAGCGAGTAGCAGCTATAAAAAGCGGACGGACCGACTTTCGTAATTTTGTCCGTAAGCGTAACGCTTGTAAGATTTCCACAGCCTGTAAAGAACTGCTCGGGAACGGTGTCGCCGTCAAAATAGCACTCGTTAAAATCGAACGAGGTAATTGCGGTTTCGGCAAACGGAGCATAGTGATACTCAATCCTAGTATCTCTCGGCTCAAAGCTGATGCTTTCAAGCTTGGGACTGCTAAAGGCAAAGTCGTTTAGCTTCTTTACCGAAGCAGGTATTGTAATCTCGGTAATTTCGGTGCTTGCAAAAGCAGAATAACCGATTTCCTCAACACCGCTCGGAAGCGTAACGCTTTCAACCGAGGATTCGGAAAATGTATAGTCGCCGATAAATCTCAATACCGAGCCTTCCTCAAACTCAACGGTTTTCAGGCTTGGATAATATTCTCTGATACACTCGATATCGACAATTTCTTCAACATTTTTGCCGAAAACCAAATGCTCAAACCCTGTGTAGCAATAAAGGATACCGCCGCCGTTTTGCAAGGAATAAGCCGGCAAATAGGGGTGTTGACCGTTTGACGAGTTATAGCCCTTTATTACCTTTGCGTCAAGATAAAGCGTTTTTGTTGCGCTGTCGTAATTCCAGGTGCAGTTTTCATTTTTGCCCGACGCGGAAACATTCGACGTTTGGTGCGGGAATGAAGACGCAAGCGTTGTTATCGGTAAACACGACATAACAAGAATTACACAAAGTAAAACGCTGATTGCTCTATTTATATATTTCAAAGTCTTTTTCATTGCTTTTTCTCCTTTCACAGCTCTTCCTCAGGCGGTAATATATTGCCATTTTTGTCGTGAGCCGTATACGAAATAGAATTTTCATTTGCGTAATTATGCATTTTTGAGCCGTAAAGCACATTCATATGAAGCTTTTTGCCCGGATAAAACGCTAGTGTTCCTATTTCTTCGACATATTCCGCACCCGAAACAGATGTAAGCCTGCTTGTATAAAATGCGTAGTCGCCGATATATTTCACAGAATTAGGTAGCTTGAGAGCAGTAATCATAGTACTCATAAAAGCGTAATCTTCGATTCTCTCAACCCCGCCATCAACCGTAAGCTCCTTTATTCTTGCGCCCTTGAAGGCAGAATACGAAACGCTCTTGATGTTCGACGTTATATGAACGCTTATGATGTTGTAGCACATCATAAATGCGCCGTCGCCGATATGCTCCATATGGTCTATGTCATTGATAACAACGGTGTTGCAATATGCAAACGCATAATCACCGACGTAGCAAAGCCTGTCAAGAGGGCTGTCAACAGTCATTTCGCTGTCGTCATAAAATGCGAAATCACCTACTCGCCTGATATTCTGCGAGCCGTATACATCCTCTAGCAAATAACACTCGTTGAACGCAAGGCGACCTATCGTTTCGACATTGCCGCCGAGGTTAATCTTCTTCAACGCCTCACAGCCGTTAAATGCGTAGTCGCCGATTGACTTTGTATTGCTTGATAGCTTAATATTCTCTACTGCGGTTTTTTCAAACGCCCTGTTTTCAACAACGCTTACATTCGGTATATCAACCGTCTTGAGCTTCGTGCAATTTGCAAACGCACCTGCTCCGACCTTTCTTAAGCTCGTAGACGAAAACGCTTTTATATTCCTGCCCTCAAACACGCCGTTTTCAATCGACACAACAGGCTTACTATCCACGCTGTCAAGCACGATATTATCCTCGTTGCCGCTATACGCCGTAATGTATGCGCCCTCGTCTGTCAAGAGGTATTCGTATTCGCCATTCGTACAAATCTCGCTATACCTCGTTTCCTCATTCGGTCTGACGGTCACATCAATCTCAACAACCGTATTTAGATATACGAGCTTAACAACGTAATTCCCTGTTTTAGTCGTATCAATATTTGCCGTCCTGTCGCAGCTTGAATAATCAAGCTCACGCCGACTGCCGTCACTGTAAACGCGGTAAAGCTCCAAGCCGTCATACGAAAACGTCTCACCGTATATATAATTCGTTTTCATATTGCTACTGTCCAAATAAACGCCTACAAGCGTTTTACCGGCCTCCTGCGGCAGCTCAACGCCTGACGGCACACTCGGTATAACAACCTTGTTCGGGCGCTTTCCGAAGTCTTTAATTACACCGCTTTCTGTTTTTTCCTCAAACGACGTATTATTAGACGCTTGTGTTGAGCCTGCATTTTTATTTGCGGCTTTATTTTCGTTTTCCAAAGGCTCGTCGGCATTTTCGCTAACCTGCTCAAAATCCTCGTTTTCGCTTTGAACATAGGTGTTGTCTTCAAGCTTTTCGTATTTATCGTTACTAAATATTGAAACAATTTTTTTGTTTAGCTCGCCCAAAATATCGTAGTCGGTTATTGCCTTTACGGTTGCATTAACCGTTATGGTGCCTGTTGCAACAATAGCCGCAACAACCGCCGCACGTGCAAAAACGTTGAGCCTCTTGAACCAACCCTTGTTTTCAGGCGCAATTCTTTTTAGAAATTCATCACTCGTAATAAGCGGAACAAACACACGAAAATCGCTGTTTTCCTCTTGCTCGAGCTTCAATACCAAATCTATACATTCCTCAACAAGTGATGTATTAACTTGACTTACATCCTTGTCAAGCTCTCTGTCGATTACGGCATTGAGAAGCGATATTAAATTTTCGTTTTTAATATTTGACATTACACGGCAGTCAAGTCTGATATTTGTCATCATTTTTCCTTTCCGAAAAATAAAAGGGTTACGAGCTGAAATAATCCCTTGGGAATATTTTTCTTAATTTTTGTCTTATACGGCTAAGCTCCGTATATACCGCCGAGATATTCCTGTTTTGAATATCTGCGATAGCGTCCGCCGTCAGCTCGTCTATGTATCGAAGCTTAAAGGTTTCGGCTTCTCGGTCGCTCAAGGCGGCGCTGATTTCTATTGAATACTGCTCAAAGGTCAATCTGTCGTCTATATCCTCGCTTTGAGACGGAATATGTATTACTTCGTTTATATTAACTACGTCCTGCTGTTTTTCTAGCTGACGAAGTTGCTTCAAAATGTAGTATCGCGCGGTTTGAAGAAGAAAAGCATAAGCGTTTTCTATCTTCTCACCGTCGCAATACTTTTTATAGAGGACTACAAAAGCTTCTTGGGTGCAATCCTCGGCAGACGCTCTGTCATTGGGTAAACGTGACAAACAAAATCTGTAAACACCTGAATAATACCTGTCAAACGCCTGCTTGAACACTTCTTTGGCATTATTTTGTTTTTTATCCACCGAGCATCACACCCCCTTTCCATTCGTTGTTTAATAAAATAACAACGGTGTAAGACTGCAAAATTTCTGTTGCTTTGAAGCAGTCTCTACTATATAGTACCATAACTCGCCCAAAACCTTACAGGATTTTGCAAATTTTTTTATTTTTTTTGAAAATTTTTTCAAAGCCGCCGTTTTTGTGGTATAATCAAGGCATAAATCAAGGATTTTTTACGGTGAACAATATGGATATTAAACTGAATTATGTTGAAAAAGGAAGCGGAAAGCCACTCGTTTTGCTCCACGGAAACGGCGGTTCACTCGACTGCTTCAAAAAGCAAATAGAATATTTTTCAAAATACTTTCGTGTTATTGCGCTCGACACACGTGGTCACGGTAATTCGCCCAGGGGCACTGCGCCGTTTACCATTGAACAGTTCAGTGAGGATTTGAAATGCTTTTTAGATGAAAATAATCTAAATAAAATTTATCTTTTAGGCTTCTCGGACGGTGGAAATATTGCGCTCACCTTTGCGCTGAAATATCCCGAATACATCGACAAAATGATAATCAACGGCTCTAATCTCACCCCTCGGGGAGTTAAAGAGTGTTTTCAAATTCCTATTGAAATAAACTACCGCCTGACGGGACTTATATCAAACAGAAGCGAAAAAGCGAAAAAACGCCACGAGCTTTTGGGCTTAATGGTAAACGAGCCTAATATAAAATTTGATGAGCTGAAAAAACTCACATTTCCCACTCTCGTGCTTGTCGGAAAGCACGATATGATAAAACATTCCCATTCCGAAAAAATCGCAAATGCTCTGCCTAATTCCGAATTCGTAGTGCTAAACGGTACTCACGGCATTGTGCATGAAGTCCCCGAAAAGTACAACCAAGCGGTACATTCTTTCCTTAAACAAGAGTAAGAAATAAGCCCGAAGCACAAATTGCTTCGGGCTTTTGAATGTTAAAAAATTTATTTAATCGGCTCAACCTCGAAGGAATATTCAAGCGGACAGGTGTAGCCGAATTTTATTTGATGCTCCTTTGACGGAATAGGTCCGCAGCTTCCCGAACCGGTACCTCTTACAAAGCCGTCAACGGCAGTAAAGGTTGTTTCGGTATCGGGCAAATCCTCGATATGCTTTGCTGTTTTAAGCTGACCGAGAGTGAAGTGATTTGCATTAAAGCTAAACGGCTTTTCGATATGTGAAAATCTTAAGCCGACGCCGTTTTCATCTGTAACAACGCTGTATCTCACATCTCCTCGGTTGCCCGAATCCTGCGGCTTAATGTACTTATGAGCCATTTTGCCGACCGTGGTTTTATAAGCTCCGATAGGCGAATGCTCCTTAAAATCGGAATAGTTTTCGACAGGTCCTCTGCCGTAGTATTCTACATTCTCAAATTCGCAGGGCATTTCAAGATGAACGCCGAAGCGCGGAAGCTGGTCGGTAAGCGGAAAAACCTTTTTGAGCGAAATATCAATACGCATTTTGCCCGTTTTTTCAAAGAAATAGTTAACCTGCGCCCTTGCAAGAACAACAACGCCCCTTGTGACAAAATCGTAAACGGTGCTTACACATTGCTCACCGCCTATATTTTTCACCTCACAGGAAACGAGCTTTGCATTTGAGCAGTCAAGACCGATAATTTTCCAGAATATAACCATATACTGATCGTTGTCTAGTCTGCCTCTGTAAATATGCGGAACGAAGCCGCCTTGAGCGTCAAGCGGTGCGGTGTTCAAATACTGCGTGCCGTCAACCTCGTAGCTTACAAGTCCCTCGTTCTTGTCAAATACGGCGTTGCCGTTATCAAACCGAACGGTAATAATGCCATCGCCGTTCTCGATGTCAGCGCTTGCACAAATTCTGTTTTCGTAAGGCTTCGCAAGAGAAACAATGACCTGCTCAACTGCAATTTCCCTATCGGAAGCCTTATCGGTATAGATAAAGTTAACGAATACATCGCTGTCGGATTTTGACAAAACAGGCGAATTAATCTAAATTTTCTTTCTCGTTTGAGGTGCGATTACCGACTTGATTTTTCCTGAAGCCGCAACGCTGCCGTTATCAATTATCTCATACGAAATTTCGATATCCGAGCTATCCTTGAAGCATCTTGTGTTTTTCAGCTCAAAGGTGTTGCTTCCTATATACTGCGCTCTTATCGGACGGTAGCAAACCTTCATTTCAAGCGCGCCGCTTGACGGCTTGCGGTCGGGATAAAAAAGACCGTCAACACAGAAATTTCCGTCGTGGATAGGCTCGTTGTGGTCGCCGCCATAGGTCCATTTGTACCTTGCGTTTTCGTCATACACGCCGTGGTCCGCCCATTCCCAAATGCAACCGCCCATAAACTGCTTCGAGGAATAGAAAAGCTCCATATATTCCTCAAGTCCACCCGGACCGTTGCCCATTGCATGCGCATATTCGCATTGGAAAAACGGCTTGCCCTTGTACTTATTTCCTGCAGTTCCCTTTCGGATTTTCCTCATCAAATCCTGAGTAGCATACATTCTCGAAACAACGTCGTACGCCCAACGCTTACTGCGGTTAACACCCTCGTAATGAACGGGAATTTCGGGATTTGCCTTTTTCAGAAAATCGTAGCAGACGTCCTGACATTTGTAGCCGCCCGACTCGTTGCCGAGACTCCACATTGTGATTGACGGGTGATTTTTATCACGCTCGTACATTCTTTGCACTCTGTCGAGATAGTGCGAAGCCCACGTAATATCGTTGCTCAATCTGTTAGGATTATACGTACTGTGAGGTACTGCATAAAAGCCGTGAGTTTCGATATCCGCCTCATCAACAACATAAAGTCCGTACATATCGCACATAGTGAGAAATACAGGATCGGGAGGATAATGAGAGGTACGAACGGAGTTGCAGTTGTACTCCTTCATCAGCTTAATATCAAGCTCCAAATCATCAAGCGAAACGGCATAGCCCTTTGTCATATGTGTGTCGTGATGATTAACGCCGAGCATTTTTATCGGCTTTTCATTAAAGAGAAATACCTCGCCGTCGATTTTTATATCCTTGAAGCCAATGTAGGTACGAATAGCCTCAACATCTTTTATTTTGATTGTAACTTCATAGAGATTTGGTGTTTCGGCCGTCCATTCATTTACTTTAAGATTTTTTATAATTGTGTTGCTTTCATTTGTTGTGAATAGGTCACAGTAAATGTCAACATCATCAAAATTGCCATCAATTTTTATTTTCAAATCATAAGTGCCGTCAGCATTTTTGCTAGGTCTGAAAAGAAAATCGTCAATGTGCTTTTCCTCTTGATTGATGATATAAACATCACGGAAAATGCCGTTTTCCCTAAACATATCCTGACATTCGAGATATGTGCCGTTGCACCATTTGTAGTTCACAACAAGAATTTCGTTTTCGCCGTCAATCAAAAAATCGGTTATATCAAACTCAGCGGTATTGTGCGAGCCCTCGGAATAGCCGACGTATTTTGAATTTACATAAAGTGTAAACGCTCCTGCCACGCCGAGAAATGAGATAATCTGTCGGTATGACTTTTTGAGTGCTACGGATTTTCTGTAAATTCCTACAGCCACGTCCTCGGGAATATGAGGCGGCTTTTTCGGAAACGGATAACGGGTGTTGATATACGCAATTTGGTCGTAGCCGTTTCTCTGCCAGGTTGACGGAACGTTGAGTTTATCAAACGATGTGTTGTCCGTATCAAGCGTGTTTGGAATTTCGCTCAGCTTTTCGTAATACAAAAAATCCCATTCTCCGCTTAAAACAGTCACTCTGTCGGAATTGTAACGCTCGTTTTTGTAATCGGTTTTTTCAAATGCGTTCTCACGGGAAAACGGAATAAAATACGTCCTTGCAGGAAGCTTGTTTTCCTCAAAAACAGAAAATTCGGCGTGAATTTTTTTATTTATGTTATACTTCATACAGTTACCTGCTTTCCTGAATTTTTACTGTCAAATCTTGCCCATATGGGAAAAATCAACGGCTTTTTATATATTAATTTCATAGCCTAACAGTAATCCAACATAATTATGTTTAAATTAAAAAATTTACGATTATACAGCCTT
>CAMFQI010000016.1 GCA_945980015.1 uncultured Eubacterium sp.
GTGTCCTCAACAACGCTCGCCTTTATTTCGTCATTTATTGCGTCTACGCCCAATTCACGACAAATTACCTTTTTCAATGCTCCCGATGTCAAAATATTCGGGAAGGTCTTTGCAAGCTGCGAGGCAGTTGCCTGATTATACTTTTGAGACGAAGCCTGCGCAACGTCAACATTAACCGTAAAGGTTGCGCTTGCACTGTACTTCGGAACATACGTAACATAGGTATACGCCGAAAGAAGACCCGAAAACAGTACCGCAAGAAGCAATATGATTATCCAAAGCCGCTTAAACCATTCCAAAAAATGATACAGCAAATCCTCGGCAAAATGTCCCTCGGAGGCATTGTAATTAACATTATCTTTCATTGCCGCCCTCCTTTTTTGAAGAGGAGTCGTACTTTGCATACTTGCCGTACTTTTTGTAGCCGGAATATTTACCGTAGCCGCCGTAATAAGCGTAGCCTGAGCCGAAAGCCTCGGACGAGCCAAGACTGTTATTCAACACTGCTCCCAAAAGCGGCGTTCCCGTACGGGTCATAGAATCTATGGAATCATTTATTACCATAGCCTTTGTGTAGTCCTCACGCACGACTAAAATGCTTGCGTCGGAAGCGGAAGCAACGTCGTCGATATCGCTGACAAATGCAACGGGCGGCGTGTCGATAATGACGTAATCATAGCGGTGCTTAAGCTCGTTTACAATCGACGAAAGAACGCCTCGCCTTAAAACGTTGTTTACATTGTCAATCTGCCTTGTGCACGCAAGAAAATCAATTCCCGTTTTGTCGTCGCCGATAATGTATTTTTCGATATCCTGCACCTTTGAGTCGCCGAATGCCGAGGTGAATTCCCTATCGCCGACCTCAAGCTCAAATATTTTTGCAACGGCGGGATTTCTCAAGTCAAAATCCGCCATAAGCACCTTGTATTTTTTCTTTGCAAGCGAGAGAGCGAGGTTAGCCGCAACGGTTGTTTTTCCCTCGTTTTCAAGCGGTGACGAAATTGCAAAAACCTTAAAGCCCTTGCGTGAATATTCTCGCTCAACCCTTGAGCGAAGCTTGTTGTACGCTTCCCTAAATCCGAACGAGCTTGTTATATCGGTAACTAGCAAGCCTCTTCTTTTTCTCTTTTTTTCATGAGGAATAACGGCGTAGAGCTTTGTGTCAAGCTTCTTTTCAACCTGACGCTCATTTTTCACCGTGTCCTTAAAATACGAAAGCAGTATTACTGCCGCCGCCATCAACACGGCTCCCGCCAAAAATCCTATAACCGCCCACTTAAAGCCGCCAACACTGTTTATCGGCTTTGTCGGAACGCTCGGTGCGTCAAAAACGTCCATAACGGCGTTGCCCATAACCTCATCGGAGAAAATAGGATAATTCTTTATTACCGAGCAAAGAATTTTATAGCTATCGCTCGGAGTTGGCGCAACAACCGACAAAACGAGCAAATTCGTCTCAGCCACATTGGACGCAGTTATCGTTGCATCAAGCTCGGTCAGTCCCAAATCCGTCTTGACCGCCTCCTTAAGCGCATCGGAGTCGAGTATCATTTTGAAAACCTGATTGAGCTGAATAGTCGTAGACAGGTTTGAATAAGCGTCAAAGCTGCCGTCCCTCGTTGAAACAAGGAATGTTGCCTCGCTTTTGTACTGCGGCTTAAAGGTTTCGTTTTTTACGATATAAAAGCCGCCTGCAAAAATGAGCGCACTCAATACAATGAGCAAAATATTTCTCAACAAATCCCTCAAAATCGAGGTCAGCGAAATATCTTCAAATCCGATTTGGCTTCCTGCCTGTCTGGGATTACGTAAAGTCTTTTCCATCAGCGCACCTTACCTCCCGTCACGGTAACAACAATGCTCTGCACACTCACGTCGCCGCACGTGTTAGTCACGGTAAGCTCGACGGCATAATCGCCCGGCACTCCCTTGACAACATTGTTTACCTCTAATTTTACCTTGTCGGAGATGTCGCCGTCTATAACGTCATAAGCCGTGATATGCGACAAAATCTCGGCGTAATCTCCCTTTTCAACATAAATATGGCTTGAGCTTGTAAAGGTTGGAGGAGCATAATCGCTATATGTAATCTCCCTTTCAAGCTTCGTAACATTATTATTACTGTCAAATGCCGCATAAGTCACAACCCTTGTGTTTTCATCAACAAACGGCGACACAGACTCGATTATCAGCGAATCGGTGACTATTCCGTCCTCCTTGTCGGTTGCGCTGACGCCGTCCAAAAAAGCACTCTCATCGTCGTAAACCGAAAAAACATTACTTTGAGACTCAACGGTTATGACGGGCGGTGAATTTTTTGCATCAAGGTGAATACTAACGTAATAATAACCCAACCCGAAAAGCACTGCAACAATGAGCAATGCCTCAATTATGATATAAGCGGGTATCTTCTTTTTTGATTTTGATTTCATATCATGCTCCTAAAACATAACAGGTCTTGCAATAGTAAGTTTTCCGTTTCTTATCACACCGGCGGGATTGTCTTTAAGCAGTCTTTGTGCCGTTTTTTCTCCGAAATAATCCTCAAGCATTTCATATGTTAAATCCATTTCCACCGTTCTCGACGAAAGCGAATGAGCGTCGCTTGCGACAAATTGCGCCGTGTTGTGAGAAATAAGCTCTAATGCGGTATGTCTCGAGCTTTCTGAAAATTCGCCGGTAAGCGAGCCCTTATTGACCTGCAACAAACCGCCGTTATTCATAATCTCCATACTCACGCCGTTGAATTTCTTTATGCACGAATATCTTTCGGGGTGCGCCACAATCGGCACATATCCCATACGGCTGATTGATCTCACCGTATCGCAGATATACGCAGGCGTTGAGTAGAAGTCGAATTCTATCATCAAAAATCTTGAGCCGTTTATTGTCGGCAAAAGTCCCTTCTTCAAAAGCTGCGTTATACTCTCGTCTGCAAAAACCTCTGCGCCGAGATAAATTTTTATGTCTATATTCCTTTTCTCCGCCTTTTGCTTAAATGCGTCAAATACGAGCTGCATTTCGTAAAGATAGTTCTTCTCCCTATCGTACAGATTGCAATGGGGAGTCAGTACAATTTCATCAGTTGACGCAGCCGCCGCCGATTTAAGCATTTCAAACGAGGTTTCCAAATCGTTTGAGCCGTCATCCACAAAGGGCAGTATATGACTATGTATGTCTACCATCTTTCTGTTCACCAATAATTATTTTTTCTCACTATAATACTATCACTCTTTTATTAAAATTTCAACAAAAATCGCAATAACGGTTGAATAACCCCTCAATTTATGTCATAATTAATACAGTTGGCAGGTGATTTTATGAACAAAACTATAAAAGCGATAACTTTGATAACTGCGGCGGTGTGCGTCGGAGCGCTTATTTACTTCATATTCTTTTTCGGAAATACGGCAGTACCCGAAGGCGAGCTCACAACGGCACAGCTTACAGATTACGAAATCACCTTTGATACCCCGGAGCTTGAATACTATGACGGCTGCGATTTTCTGCAAGGCGTTAAGGCGCAGGACGAAAACGGAAATGACCTTTCGGAATATGTCACCGTCTCCTGCAAGCCTACAAAAAATCTTCACAAAAAGGTGCTGACTTATTCAATCAACAAATCGGGCTGCAAAATTAAATCGTACGACCGCACGCTGACAATTCCTAACAGCTATACGGGACCGAGCGTTACTTCAAACGGCACTACGCTCGAAATACCCCTTAATAAGCTCGACAGTATTTCGGCATTTGCCGCAAATCAGGATATCATAATAACCGACGACGGCTTCGGTAATCCCTGCTCGTTCAGTATCTCAACACCTGCTATTGACGGCGTAGGCGACTATGTATCAAGCGTTACGGCAACGAATATTTTAGGAGACACGGCAAGCTGCAAGCTCGCAGTAAGCGTTGTCGAAGCCGACACATCGGTAATAAAGTTATCCGCGTCTTCCGTCAACATAAGCGTCGGCGACGGCTTTTCCCCCGAGGATTATATCGTTTCCTGCAATCACGAGGATTACGGCGACCTTACGCCGTATGTATCAATCAGCAATAACGTCGACACCTCAAAATCGGGTGTTTATACGGTTGAATACAGCATTAAGGGAATAAAAGAGCTTCAAAACGAAAAAGCATATCTTTATGTCACGGTGAACTGAATTGACTAAGCAAAAAGAACAAAAAATTTCAAAACTGATGTCGAACCTAAGCCTGTTTTTAAGAATGGTAAAGCAGGCTTGGGTTGTTATTCTTGCGTTTGTCATTATCTGCGCTTCCCTCGGCGGAATAATTACACGCCTTATTTACAAGCCGGAATACACCGTTACTCAGGTTTTTACTATTGAGCTTGCTCAAAATCCGTTTGCAAACTCGGCGACCGTGTCCGACAATCAGCTGAGCAAAACCGTACCGTCGCTTCTTTGCTCGGATGTGTTTTTGGATTTTATGCAGGAATATATTGAACAGTCAGGCGTTAAGGGAAGCTTTATGGTTACGTCGCTCGACAATACAAACATCTTTTACCTCACCGCTAAATCAAATTCCAACGACAATGCAAAGATAATTATAAACGAAATCCAAAAGCATTACAGCGAAATCGCAAACAAGATTATCGGCGAGAGCAGTATGAAATTCATTGCGCCAAGCGGTGAGTCCGCTTTGCCGTCCAATACGCCGAACTACACGGGCGGTATTGCACTCGGCGGCCTATTTGCAATAATACTGTCGATTGCCTACTTCGGCTTAAAGGCTTATTTTACCGATACGGTAAGCGACGTTGACGATATTTCCGAGCTTGGCGAAAATCTGCTTTTGGGTTCGATTCACAGAGCGTATCACAAAAGCAGAAGCGGTGAGGGTAAGGAGGAAAAAAACAGAATTCCGCTCGTTACCGACAGCACTGCTCAGCTTAAATTCTGTCAGGAAATCAGCACAATTTCGGCAAAAACCGATGTAAAATGCAAAATCGAGGGCTACAAGACAATACTTGTTACAAGCACATTATCCGGCGAGGGCAAGTCCTCCTTAAGCCTTAATCTAGCCTGCGACCTTGCCGACAAGGGCAAAAGGGTTGCAATAGTCGACTTTGATTTGCGTTCTCCGTGCATTGCGCAAAGGCTCGGGATTACAAAAATAAATACGTCCCTGACCGATGCATTACACTCAAAAAGCAACGATATTCTCACGCCTACATCTGTACATAATTTGTATTTTGTCGGAAACCTTCAAAGCGTCTCGGCTCAGCTTACAAAAAAGGATTACGCCCTGCTCAGCGTTAATCTTGAAGCTCTCAAAAGCCGCTTTGACTATGTAATAATCGACACTCCGCCGTCAGATTTTTTGAGTGATTCGGCGGATATCGGCGAGCTTTGTGACGCATTTATTTATGTCATTGCCCAAAATTCAGTAAGCAAGGCACGTATTCTTCGCACGCTTTCATCGTTTGACACCTCAAAGTGCGAAATGCTCGGATATGTAATAAATTTCGCATAACATAAACCCACCGATAATCAAACAAAATCACCGATGTACAACCGGGGACTGTCCCTACTTGTACATCGGTGTAATATTTTTGCAGAAAATCAGCGATATTTAATACTGTCTATATATTTTTGTTTAGTTACGCTTGCTTTTCCTGTTTCGTTTGACTTATCGAGCGGAAGAGTGAAAGCTCGTTGTCGTATGGCAAATTGCAGAACCAACAAAGGGGACGGTTCCTATTGTTGGTTTTATAGGGCTCAAAGCCGCATAAATACTGCATTTTTTCATTATTAACAATTATTAAAAACCAACAAGGGGAACCGTCCCCTTTGTTGGTTTTTTCAAGTATTCTTATAATTTTGTTGAGATTAGTGTCAATATGTGTTATATTGGTTATATTATTAGATATATTGGGTTTACGGAGGTGCAACATGGAACTTGGTAAATTAAAAGAAATAAAAGATTTAAGAAAAGTTTGGGCTCATGAAGCCTTAGATTTTACGCCTTGGCTTGCAGAGGAAGAAAATCTTTCTCAATTAGCTGATGCTGTAGGATTGGAAATAACTTTGGATGAAACCGAGTCAAATGTCGGTGATTTCAGTGTGGATATTTTTGCAAAAGAGACAGGGACTGATAGAAAAATCATCATTGAAAATCAGCTTGAAGATACCGACCACGACCATCTGGGAAAACTAATTACATATGCTTCAGGAAAAGATGCAGAGATGATTATTTGGGTTGTAAAAAGAGCTCGTGAAGAACATCGTTCCGCTGTAGAATGGCTCAACAACCATACAGATGAAAACATTGGCTTTTTCCTTGTAGAAATCAAACTGTACCAAATAGGCGAATCAAAGATAGCTCCAAAATTTAATATTGTTGAAAAGCCTAACAATTGGACTAAAGAAATCAAGAAGCAATCCAATTCTTCCCCGACACTTCAGGCGCGCCTTGAATATTGGTTAGCATTTAATGATTATGCATTTGAAAATAAAGCGTTTTCTCAAAACTTTAACAAACGCAAACCAAGCACCGATAGTTGGATGACATTTAGTGTTGGCTCGTCTGCATGTGAAATAAGTGTTTCTCAAATTCGTAAATACAATAATCTAATCGTTGAATGGTACATAACAAATGATAAAGAGCTTTATAAGATGTTATTCTCTTATAAAGATGAGATTGAAAATGAGATTGGCTTTACGCTTGATTGGTGTGAGCTTCCCGACAAAAAAGCCAGCAGAATTATTGCGTATCTTCATAATACAGATTTTGAAGATAAAAGTGCTTGGTCTAAACAATTTGATTGGGTAATGGATACAGCAATAAAAATGAAGAAAGCATTCAAAAAGTATATCTAATTCAGTACAGCACCGTCTAAGTGGCGGTGTTTTTCTTTGCAATAATCAATTTGGCTTATCAGATTGGTATACAAAAACACCTCGGAACAATTAATGCTCCAAGGTGTTGTTTATTTACGATTATTTTTGCTTTGCCTGCTTTGTTTCGCTTATTGAGCGGAAGAGTGAAAGCTCGTCGTCGTACGGCAAATCGCAGTTGAGGTGCCATACCATAACGCCGCCCAAGCCTGAATCTATTGCAAACGCAGTTTTATCGGCAATCATTTGAGGCGAATTGATATACTGCGGTGCAGTCATAGGATTGCCCGAATGGTCAAAGCCGTTGTAATAAATGAGGTTTGTATACCTGTCGAGGCTGTCCGAAAACTGTGCATAGCTTCCCCAAAACGCAAGTCGGTTCGTCGGTCTTGAGTAAAACGGCAAGCCCAAATCAAGCTGCTTCGGTGAAAATCCGCCTTTGAGCATTTTATCGATACCGTTTACCGTTACAGGAAAGGTCGAATGATAATTATGCGCCGTGAACATATCGTAGAGCATAACCTCCGCCCTGTCAATAATCTGAATAACGTCATCATCAAAACGCAAATCCCACGGTGCGACTGCGAGTGAAATCAGCCTGTCGGGAATTTTTGCTTCCAGCTTACGCAAAAAATCGTTGAGCTGCTTCCATTCAATCTTTTTATAAGGAAATTCGTAGTCCAAATCGAAGCCGTCAAAATCGTATTTGTCCAAAAGGTCAGCCACGCTTTCGACTGCCCTGTCAACATTTTCGCCGAAAAGCGTAATAATATCGGCGTTGTCATTGCCGTACGGCAAGCCGACGTCACAAAGAATATTAATATCTCTGTCGCCTATTGCATTTTTCAACATTTCAACTCGCTCGGCAAAAAACTGCTCGTTTTCCTGACCGTCCTTGTCGGTGAAGCGAATATTACCGTCTTTATCAAATGCAGATGTGCCGAACAATATCACATCCGTAACTCCGTTAAGCCTGCTGAAATCGGTATTTTCGTTGATATCGGTAACGACAAAATATGCGCTTACCCTCAAATCCTGTGCCTCGTCGCTCTTAATATTATAAACCTCGATACCGTCAAGAGTAAATTTTCCCGAAGCCTGATTTACGAAAATACGCAAATATCTATACTCAACATCACCCAAAAAGCAGGTGTGTCCGCCCTCGATACAGTCGCTTTGATACAAAAACTCATATCCGCTGTCGGGCTGCGTACTGCCGTAAATTTCAAAAAGCGTAACATTGTCGCCGTTTTCATGAAGCACAACGGTATTGAACGCCGTAATGACACCTAAATCAACCGTCACATAATTGTTTTCCTCTGCGTCACCTTTCAGCTTAAAGCGACGACTTTCCTTACCTGAACTGTCAGTAACCACGCACGAGGCGGCAAGATTATCGTAATTTTCATATGTTTTTTGCATAATACTCTCGCCTGTTTGCGAACAGCCTACAAGCATAACAGCCACCGTAACAATAGCTAAAGCAACCGCCAAAGCAGATTTTATCCCTTTCATATCGACACCCCTTTAATTTTATCTCTCTTTCAGTTTACCGAAAACCTCTCATAAAGTCAACACTCTATTTTCCACACCGCCAAAACCAACAAAAAAGAGGGTCGGCTTTCGCCAACCCTCGAAAATTATATATTTTTGCTCAAGCGAATTACATTTCTGCGATAGCGGCCTGTGCAGCGGCAAGGCGAGCAATCGGAACACGGAACGGTGAGCAAGATACATAGTCAAGACCAATCTTATGGCAGAACTCAACAGATGTCGGGTCGCCGCCGTGCTCACCGCAGATACCGCAGTGGAGTGACGGACGAGTAGCCTTACCGTTCTTAACTGCCATTTCCATAAGCTGACCAACGCCTGTTGTATCGAGCTTTGCAAACGGATCGTTCTCGAAAATCTTTGCATCATAGTAAGCGTCAAGGAACTTACCTGCGTCGTCACGGCTGAAGCCGTAAGTCATCTGAGTAAGGTCGTTTGTACCGAAGCAGAAGAATTCAGCTTCCTTAGCGATTTCGCCTGCTGTAAGAGCAGCACGAGGAATCTCGATCATAGTACCAACCTCGTACTTCATATCAATGCCTGCTGCAGCGATTTCTGCATCTGCAGTTGCAACAACGATGTCCTTAACGTACTTCAATTCCTTAGTATCGCAAGCGAGAGGAATCATAATTTCAGGACATACGTTCCAGTCAGGATGAGCCTTCTGAACCTTGATAGCGGCACGGATAACAGCCTTTGTCTGCATCTTTGCAATTTCAGGATATGTAACAGCAAGACGAAGACCACGGTGACCCATCATCGGGTTGAACTCGTGAAGTGAAGAAATGATAGCCTTGATATCCTCAATAGACTTGCCCTGAGCCTCAGCAAGCTTTGCGATATCGTCTTCCTCGGTAGGAACAAACTCGTGAAGCGGAGGATCAAGGAATCTGATAGTTACCGGACAACCCTCAAGTGCTTCATAAAGAGCCTCGAAGTCGCCCTGCTGATAAGGAAGAATCTTCTCAAGAGCAGCTTCTCTCTCTTCTACTGTATCGGAGCAGATCATCTCTCTGAATGCTGCGATTCTGTCCTCTTCAAAGAACATATGCTCGGTACGGCAAAGACCAATACCCTCTGCACCAAGCTCTCTTGCCTTCTTAGCATCAGCAGGAGTATCAGCGTTTGTACGAACCTTGAGAGTTCTGAACTTGTCAGCCCAGCCCATAATTCTGCCGAATGTACCTGCGATTTGAGCGTCAACAGTTTCAATGATACCGTCATAGATATTACCTGTTGAACCGTCGATTGAAATATAGTCGCCCTCAACAAATGTCTTGCCTGCGAGAGTGAACTTCTTGTTTTCTTCATCCATATTGATATCGCCGCAGCCTGATACACAGCAAGTACCCATACCACGAGCAACAACGGCAGCGTGAGATGTCATACCGCCACGAACTGTAAGAATACCCTGAGCAGCCTTCATACCTGTAATATCCTCAGGTGAAGTCTCAAGACGAACAAGGATAACCTTCTCGCCCTTTTCGTTCCAAGCAACTGCGTCGTCAGCAGTAAATACAACCTTACCGCAAGCAGCACCCGGAGAAGCGCCGAGACCCTTGCCCATTGGAGTAGCAGCCTTAAGAGCCTTTGCGTCGAACTGTGGGTGAAGAAGTGTGTCGAGGTTACGAGGGTCAATCATAGCAACAGCCTCAGCCTCTGTCTTGTGACCCTCGTCTACGAGGTCGCAAG
>CAMFQI010000017.1 GCA_945980015.1 uncultured Eubacterium sp.
ATTATTATGTGGTAAAATAGAAAAGACAAGGAGAATGAATATGAAGTATAAGAATATAATTGACACTCACACCCATTCAATTAATTCGTTCGACGGAAATCACAGTTGTATTGAGCTTTGCAAAGGAATAATTGAAAATGACGGTATTGGCATTGCAATAACCGACCATTGTGATATTGACGGTATGAAGAATGATTGCTGGGAATTTGAGGATAAGCAATTTGATGAAGTGACGCAGGCAAAGGAATTATTTGCAAATAAGCTTACTGTATATCACGGAGTCGAGCTTGGACAGGGAATATACGAAAAAGAATTATCGGAAAAATTTTTGGCAAAATACGATTTCGATTTTGTACTTGGCTCCGTTCATAATCTAAAGGATATGGAGGATTTCTATTTTTTAGATTATTCAAAATACGATATTTATGAGCTTCTTAACGACTATTTTTATGCATTGCTTGACTTGGTAAAATGGAATGTTACGGACAGTCTTGCACATTTAACTTATCCGTTAAGATATATTGTTGCACGAGAACATATAGACGTTGATTTAACACGCTTTGATGACATTATTGATGAAATTTTCAAAACGCTGATAGATAACGAAAAAGCATTAGAGCTTAATGTTTCGGGTCTTTCAATGGATATGAAGGACACTTTACCAAATAAGGCTTATATAAAGCGATTTCGTGATATGGGCGGAAAGTATGTTACAGTAGGTTCCGATTCGCATTTTGCGTCTAAGGTATGCACCAATATTGATAAGGGATATAAAATACTTTTAGACTGCGGCTACACTCATTTTACTGTATTTGAGAAAAGACAGCCGAAGCTGATTGAAATTAGATAGGAGACAAAAATGGACAGATTATTATACTTACTTGAAACAAATCCAAGACTTACGAACGCCGAGCTTGCAGTAATGCTTGGAGTAACGGAAGAACAGGTTGAAGAACAAATAAAGCTTTATGAGGATAGCGGTGTAATTAAGGGATATAGAGCTATTATTGACAAGGACAAGGTTCACGCACAATCGTGTACCGCTTTAATTGAAATTAAGGTACACCCAAAATTCGGTAACGGTTTTGATGAGGTTGCAGAAAAAATTGCTTCTCTCGAAGAGGTTGAAAGCATATATCTTGTAAGCGGCGGATATGACCTTTGCTGTATTGTTGAAAATAAATCCTTTGAGGAGGTTGCAATGTTTGTTGTTAAAAGACTTTCTCCCATACAGGATGTTGTTTCAACCTCAACAAACTTTATTTTGAAAAAGTACAAGGAACAGGGCGTGAATTTCTCCGAAGCATCTGTTGATGACAGGGGGACTTACTCACTGTGATTAATTACGAAAATTATTTGAACAAACGACTTGTTGATGTAAAGCCGTCTGGAATAAGAAAGTTTTTTGCAATTGCTGAGGAAATGGATAATGTAATTTCTCTAGGTGTAGGTGAGCCTGATTTTCTCACTCCGTGGCACATAAGACAACAGGGAATTGACTTTCTTGAAAAAGGCTCAACAAGATATACGGCAAATGCCGGACTTATTGAACTAAGACAGGAAATATCAAGATACTATGCAAGAAAATATCTTGTAAAATATAATGAAAATAATGAAATCCTGGTAACAGTCGGAGGCAGTGAGGGCATCGATATGGCAATAAGAGCTATCGTCGAAGAAGGTGACGAGGTTCTTGTTGTGGAGCCGTCATTTGTCTGCTACAAGCCGATTATTGAGGTTTCAGGCGGAAAGGCTGTTACATTGACAACTTATGAAGAGGACGATTTCAGACTCACTGCACAAGCGCTTAAGCAAGCGATAACACCAAAAACGAAAGCCCTCATTTTCCCATATCCGAACAATCCGACAGGTGCAATAATGAACGAGGAGCAATTAAAGGAAATTGCAAAAGTAATAATTGACAACAACTTGCTCGTTATTTCCGACGAGATATACAGCGAGCTTACCTACACCCCGCAGGGACACATTTCGATTGCATCTATTAACGGTATGCAGGAGCGCACGATAGTTATTAACGGCTTTTCAAAATCGTATTCCATGACAGGATGGAGATTGGGTTATGCGTTGGGTCCTGCGCCGATAATTGAGCAGATGACGAAGCTTCATCAATTTGCGATTATGTCGGCTCCTACCAATTCTCAATATGCCGCAATTGAAGCGTTGAGAAACGGCGACGCCGATATTTCAAAAATGGTTATGGATTACGATATGAGACGCAGATATACGGTTGACGCATTTAACAAAATCGGACTTAATTGCTTTGAGCCGAAGGGTGCATTTTATGTATTTCCTTGTATAAAATCCACAGGTCTTTCAAGCGACGAATTTTGCGAAAGACTTATTAGAGAAAAAAAGGTTGCCGTAGTACCCGGAAGCGCATTCGGTGAGTGCGGTGAGGGATTTATAAGGGCATCCTACTGCTATTCAATAAAAAACATCAAAGAAGCAATAAACAGAATAGGTGAATTTGTCAGGGAATTAGAAAATGAAAATAAAGGTTAAAGCATACGCAAAAATTAATTTACTTCTTGATATTGTATCAACCAGAACGGACGGCTATCATGATTTATTTATGATAATGCAGTCTGTCGGAATTTACGATACAGTAACAGTGGAAAAAACAAAGGGCAACAAAATCACGCTCTCGTGCAATATTGACGGAATTCCGCTTGATGAACATAATATTGCACATAAGGCGGCAACTGCGTTTTTTAATGCACAGGGCATAAAGAAAAACAAAGGTGTTCATATTGATATTCAAAAGAGAATACCTCACGCCGCCGGTCTTGCAGGAGGAAGCGCCGACGGTGCTGCAGTTATTGTTGCGCTTAATGAAATGTTTAATACCGGATTATCTCAAAAAGAGCTATGTAAAATCGGCGTTAAGGTCGGTGCGGATTTACCGTTTTGTATAACAGGCGGAACTCTTCTTGCACAGGGAATAGGGGATTGTCTTTGTAATGTTAAGCCGCTGAAAAAATGCTTTGTTTTACTCGCAAAGCCCGATTATTCTGTTAATACCGGAAAGGCTTATTCGGAATTTGACAAAAACGGAAAGCTTCATACACCCGATAAATTAGGTATGCTTTATGCAATTCAGTCCCGTGATTTGACTGCAATAAGTCAAAAAATGGAAAATGTATTTGAGCAGTTTATCGAAGTACCGAACAGAATTGAAATAAAAGAAGCAATGCGAAGCGAAAACGCATTGGGTGTTTGTATGAGCGGATCTGGTCCTACTGTTTTCGGAATTTTTGAGAATAAATCAGACGCAGAAAACGCCGCTGAAAAATTGAAAAGCTATGCAAAGGATATTTGTATTTGCACACCTGTATCTAAAGGCTGCAAAATTTGTGAAATAACAGAATAAAAATGTAAAAACCTGCCAATCTTGTTTTTGAAAGGCAGGTTTTTCTATGAGAAAACTAAAAATTTTTATTCCGATTTTTTTAATTTTATTACTTATTTCCGGCATTGCAAAGCCTATTATAACAAGCGAAAGCATAAGCCAAAAGGTTTTTAGGCTTCATATACTTGCAAACAGTGATTCACAGCATGATCAAAATTTGAAGCTGCTTGTAAAAGACGAAATTCTAAAATTGTCCACTGAGCTTTTTACAGATGCAAAATCAGTTAATGACGCAAGGCATATTGCTGAGGATAATATAAAAGCATTTGAAAACACTGCACAACAGGTAGTTGAAGCTAACGGATATTCTTATAATATCAGTGTAACGACTGACAAAGAATATTTTAACACACGTGAATATGACGGATTTATTATGCCGGCAGGGGAGTACAACACCCTAAAAATAATTATCGGAAACGGCGAGGGGCATAATTGGTGGTGTGTTATGTATCCGAGTGTTTGTATAAGCGGATGCACGGACGATTTTGATGAAATAATGAATGATGAAGAAAAAGAAATGCTGACATCCTCAAAATTTATTCCGAAATTCAAAATAATAGAAATTTACGAACGCATAAAAAATAAAATTTTATCTTGACATTATGACAAAAATCAATTAATATATATGTGTTGTGCTGGTGTGGCGAAATCGGCAGACGCAAGGGACTTAAAATCCCTCGGTAGCAATACCGTACCGGTTCAAGTCCGGTCACCAGCACCATCATTGCCGGCGTGATGGAATTGGCAGACGTGCTGGACTCAAAATCCAGTCCTGGCAACAGGGTGCGGGTTCGACCCCCGCCGCCGGCACCAAAATCCCCAAAGACATTGCCTTTGGGGATTTTTTGTACTGATCATTCTATCCATATCGGATTTGTGAATGCCCAAAAAAGCTCGGGCATTTTTTTATTATTAATCTTTACACCTCTACTGCCTAAAAAGGTGTGCTCTGCAAAAGCAAAAATTCGTGAAAGAATAGGATTGAGTGTATAATCTATTTGCGCTCTAACAAATCCTTTTTCTTGAATTTTGACTCTTGCAGAGTATTTTTTATAATACTTATCTGCCACAAATGAAAATATAATTCTATCATTGTTATAGATTTTTACTTTGTGTCCTTTTTTCAGCTTTGTAACGGTAATTTCTGCAATATCGCAATCGGAAAGCTTTATGCTGCCTCCTATTTCCACATTACCGACTGATAAGAACAGCTTGCTTGATTTAGGTGAATTTGTCACAAAGCTTCTGCCTTGCTTTAACGCTATTAATATCGCTTCGGGCGTCCTTTCCTGCGCAAGAACATATGTTGTCGGCATTGCAAGAAGCGGAATTGAAGCGTAGTCTCTATGATAATCAGAGCCTCCGACAGCCATAATTTTTCTGCCCTTTAATAATTGCTCAGACCACCATTTCAAATTTTTGACGTTATCACTATGCTGTATGGTGTTCCACACCTCAACCGTATCAAAGGGAAAATCATCCTTTTCGGTTCTGAACGGACAGTTAGAACAAAACGGGTGATTCAGAGAAATTACCGAGCCTGTTTCTTTGCATTTATCCACAAGTTCAAGATAATCTTGATGCGTTTTGATATCGTAAGGAGGCTCGACAGGAACTTTATTACCCCATACATTGATATGGCCTAAATAGTCGGTAAGCTCCTGCCCTTGAATAACAATTATATCACCCTCATCATAGCTTTTTTCAACAGTATTATAGTTATGATCCGTTATAATTGCATAATCAAGACCGATTTTTCTGCATTTTTCGATTAACTTTTCTATTGGATATTTTCCGTCTGAATTCGTCGTATGTAAGTGCGTGTCGCCCTTGTACCATTTCGACATAATTACCACCTTATCTATTTACTACATTTTGTGGTCTACCGTCAATAAATGCTTTTAGGTTTTCTTCAAGAATCCCGAGCAGTCTTTCTCTTGTTTCATAGGCTGCCCAGGCAATATGCGGAGTAATTATGCAATTTTTCGCAGACAAAAGGGGATTACTGCTTTTCGGAGGCTCAACGCCTAAAACATCCAAGCCTGCGCCGAGAATATCCCCGTTATTGAGGGCATTTGCTAAATCTTCTTCATTGACAACAGGACCTCTTGAGGTGTTAATGACTATAGCAGACTTTTTCATTAATGACAGTGCGGATTTATTAATAAGATTTTCTGTTTGCGATGTTAACGGACAGTGACATGTAACAATATCACTGTTCTTGCAAAGATATTCAAAATCGCAAAACTCAACGTCACTGAAAATTTCAGGCTTCGGGTGAGGAGTAAAGACAAGAATTTTCATACCGAACGCCTTAGCTATATTTGAAACCCTTTGTCCGATTGAGCCAAATCCGACAATACCGATTGTTTTTGAATCTAGCTCGGTAAGAGGAGCCTTCCAAAAGCAAAAATCGGGACATTCAGTCCATTCGCCGTTATGAACTGCCTCGGAATGAAGCGAAACCTTATTTGTAATCTGCAATATTAATGCAAAAACAAGCTGTGCTACTGCGTTTGTTGAATAAGCAGGAATGTTTGAAACAACAATTCCTCTTTTCTTTGCAGCCTCACAATCTACAACATTATATCCCGTTGACTGAAGACCTATATATTTCAAATTAGGAAGCTTGCCCATAATTTCGTCGGTTATAATGCATTTATTAACAAACAGAACGTCTGCGTCCTTTGCTCTTTCAACAATTTCATCGGGCTTAGTCCTATCATAAACAACAACATCTCCGTATTGTCTAAAGGTATCCCAGCTTAAATCACCCGGATTAGTTGTGTGAGCGTCAAGATTTACTATTTTCATATTGTCAAATCCTTTCAATTATCCTTTACAGTACAAATTATATCCCTTAATACACTTAAAATCAACTAAATTGTTGAAAGATTAACAAATATATTGTATAATTACTGCATATTAATTATCGGTGGTAAATTTGAAAAGAGCATTGATAATTTTAAGCTGCGCAATATTATTATTTGTAGGAATTTTCAGAATCTCTTATAAGGTTGACAGTACAATACTAAGCGTCGTTAAGCAATACGAAATAAGAAATACTGTTGTTATCGACGCAGGACACGGAGGTAGGGACGGCGGCACAATGGGAGTTGACGGTAGCTGTGAAAAGATGATAAATCTGTCAATTGCACTTGATTTATACGACTTTTTAGCGGTCAGCGGAATAAATGCTGACTTAACGAGAAACGGCGATTACGAGCTTTACAATGTAGGAGAAGAGAGAAACAAATCCGATTTATACAACAGACTTGATTACATAAATTCAAAAAGCAATGCCGTTCTTATTTCAATCCATCAAAATCATTTTGAAAATGAAAATGAGTGGGGAACACAAATATGGTATTCCGAAAATGATGAAAAAAGTAAAATTTTAGCGGATAAAATTCTCAATTCAATAAAACAAAATCTTCAAAATGAAAATAAACGTGTTAATAAGCCTTCAGGTGATGATTACTACCTGCTATATAAGGCGAGCGTTCCTTCTGTTATGATAGAATGTGGATTTATGAGCAACGTTGAAGAAAACAAAAAATTACAGGATTTAGAATATCAAAAAGACTTTGCATTTTCGGTTTTATGCGGAATCTGTGAGGATATTCAATAGCCATGAAAGGAATGTTTATATGGCACAAAAGTCAAAATCAATATATGTTTGCAGTAATTGTTCGTACGAAAGTGCAAAATGGTACGGAAAATGTCCTTCCTGCAACGAATGGAATACTATGGAGGAACAAACTCCAATAGAATTAAAAGGAAAAAGCTCTATTGCATCAAGAGGAATTCCAATAGCACCTGTGCAAATGCTGAGCGAAATAAACAGTGATATCGAAAATCGCATTAAAACAGGTGTTGGAGAGTTCGACAGAGTACTTGGAGGAGGCATTGTTGAAGGAAGCCTCGTTTTGCTATCGGGCGACCCGGGAATCGGCAAATCGACAATATTACTTCAGGTTTGTCAAAGCCTCGGAGGGTCAAACAAAATACTATACATAAGCGGCGAGGAATCGGCACGTCAAATTAAGCTTCGTGCAAACAGGCTAGGTGTTGATACCGAAAATCTATTTATTATGGCCGAAACCGACGTTGCTTCAATAGTTGAAGCCATTAAGAGTGAAAAGCCTAAATTAGTCATAATCGACTCAATTCAAACTATGGTAATTGACGAAGTCAGTTCAACTGCAGGAAGTATAACACAAGTCAGGGAATGTACAAATATTTTTATGCACCTTGCAAAATCAATGGCAATTTCGATTTTTGTTGTAGGCCATGTTAATAAAGACGGCGCAATAGCAGGTCCAAAGGTTTTGGAGCATATTGTTGATACTGTATTATATTTTGAGGGTGAAAGAAACTATTCATACAGACTCCTGAGAAGCGCAAAGAACAGATTTGGCTCAACCAATGAAATTGGCGTTTTTGAAATGACTCAGCAGGGAATGAGAGAGGTTGAAAATCCGTCGTTAATGATGCTTTCAGGAAGACCGAAGAATACAAGCGGTTCGTGTGTTGCATGCACTATGGAGGGCTCCCGACCCATTCTTGCAGAGGTTCAGGCACTTGTAACCGGAACAGGCTTCGGAACACCAAGAAGAATGTGTACAGGCTTTGATTACAACAGAATGAATATGATCATTGCAGTATTGGAAAAACGTGCAGGATACTATTTTAACGGTATGGACGCATATCTCAATGTTATAGGTGGCTTTAAGCTATATGAACCTGCGGCTGATTTGAGCGTTGCTCTTGCACTAATATCGTCATTAAAGGATGAAGCGGTAAACGAGAAAACGCTGGCATTCGGGGAAATAGGCTTAGCAGGGGAAATAAGAGTAGTTAATAACTGCGAACAGAGAATATCGGAGGCTAAACGTCTCGGCTTTGAAAAATGTATAATTCCGTTTCATAGCTACAAATCGTTATCAAAGGAATTAAAGTCTTCGATTGACATTGTTCCGGTTAGAAATATTCGTTCAGCTTATGACGTTATAACAGAAAAATAAAAAACAACAACGCAGCTTACTTCAAAAGTGAGACTGCGTTTTTTTAAGTTTCAACATTTTAGGGGAGTTTTCCACATACCTAAAAATTTTGTTCTAATTGCACAAAATTAATATTTTGTGCAATACAGGGGGGAGTAAAAACCTCAAATTTTCAGCTAAATATTGATAAATGCCGAATTATTTGCTATTATGTAATTAATCAACTTATCGAGGTGATTTATATAAAACGTGAGGATATTCAAAAGCTTCCGCAGACCGTACAAGACTATCTGATTTATACAGAAGCAATTAAAGGTCATAGCTCTCTTTCTGTTTTAGAATACGCAAGCGACCTGCGCAGCTTTTTCAGATTTTTGGTTAAGCAAAAAGGCTTATATCCAAATGACACGGATGACAAAGATATTGATTTGTCTACTCTTGATTTAGATTTTATAAAAACGATAACTCTAAATGATGCTTACAGCTTTTTAATCTATTGCAAAAACGTTAAGAAAAATAACGAAGCTACAAGAGCAAGACGTGTTATAAGCATTAGACGGTATTTTACATATATTACGGATAATTTAGGATTACTTCAAACTAATCCAATGAAAAATCTTGACGCGCCAAAAGTTAAAAAGACTCTTCCTAAATATCTTACTTTAGAAGAGTCAAAAAAACTTTTATCAGTTGTTGACGGAAAAAATAAGGAACGAGATTATGCAATACTAACCCTGTTTCTAAACTGCGGAATGCGTTTGGCAGAGCTGGTCTCAATCAACTATAATGATATACGTTCTGACGGAACACTCGTTATTACAGGTAAAGGAAATAAAGAAAGAACCGTTTACTTAAATCAAGCCTGCATAGATGCCATTACGGCATATATGAAAATCCGTCCAAATGACAAAGTAAAAGACCGTGCTTTGTTCCTAAGCTCAAGGTATACTCGAATCAGCCGTCGCACAGTACAAGATATGGTTGAAAAAAATCTCGAAAAAGCCGGGCTTGGAGGTCGTGGATTATCCGTTCATAAGCTGCGTCATACTGCGGCAACGCTTATGTATCAGCACGGAAATGTCGATGTTTTGGTGCTAAAAGAAATTCTCGGTCACGAAAATCTCGGAACTACAGAAATTTATACTCATATTCAAAGCGACGCTACAAAAAAAGCAGTCGATTCAAATCCTCTTGCAAATAATAAGCCCAAATAATCCGGTTTTTCAAAGCCGGATTATTTGGTTAAAGGCGTGAATTAACACCGCATTTATCAATGAAATAACAATGATTTCCGAGCCGTATATTAAGAAGCTCTTAAGATAGCTTTTTATTGAAACCTCGTTATTTGGCACATTATTTCTTGCAACTTGCATCAAATTTTTGCTCATGTCCCCTGCTGATTTTATTGCGTAAATCAGCACTAAAATAAACATTGAGGCTTCCGGTATAATTATCAATAATGAATATCCGAACCCCTTAAAATTATACAAATTGTAAAAATATGAAAGCTTTAATGCTATTTCAATTCCGCATAAAAACGGTACAGAGCATACAATCGGATAACCTATAACCTGTCTCTTATACACATCTGACG
>CAMFQI010000018.1 GCA_945980015.1 uncultured Eubacterium sp.
TCGTGGGCTCGGAGATGTGTATAAGAGACAGATATAACATCTAACTATGTTTCACAGCGTGAGGGCTCGAATATCTATGCGTATCCGGAATCAAACCATAAATACGAGCAATTTGCGGATAACAATTATGAATATTCCTTCCCTAATTCAAATGTAAAAAAGCTTTGTGTTTATTTCAATAAGAACACATATACAGAGCAGAACTATGACTTTATCTATATTTATGATTCCTCCGATAATCTAATAGGAAAATATACCGGGTCGGAGCTTGCAAGCAGGTCAATTGATATTCCCGGTAACTCATTTAGAATTAGGCTAACGAGCGATAGAGCTTCTGCTCATTACGGATTTAAGATTGACAAGATTATTGCAGTTTGTGATGAGGAAATATTTGATGAAGAAAACTGTACTCACGATTTTGTTTTAACTAATATGGTTAGACCGAGTGACTCCACTCCGGAAAAGAGAATTTTTACCTGCAAAAAATGTCTTACCTACGCCGAAAATATAAATGCGGATATTTACGGATTTACTTACACCTTGAGCGACAAAGAATTTGTATATAACGGTTCAACACAAAAGCCGAGTGTTACTATCAAGAATTCGAGCAACACTCTCAAGGAGGGTACACATTATACCTTGACCTACCAAAATTCCTCTGCTAAACCGGGCTATTATAAAATCAGAGTTGATTTCAAGGGCGGTTATTCCGGCACAAATTATCTTTACTATAGAATTTTGCCATATAATAAGCCTGATACCGAATCATATCGACAGAGCCTGAGGGATTTAGGTTTCCCCGAAAGCTATGTATCAAGCCTTGCTGCATTACATTTTAAGTATCCCGAATGGGAGTTTAAGCCATATAAAACGAATTTGGATTGGCAAACTGCAGTGAATGGTGAGCGTACCCCTCATTCGAAGCAGAGAATTATGAAGGGCGAAAATGTAAGCGATGATTTTTATTGCTACTGCTCGGCATGTACTGATAAGAACGGAAACAAAATTCTCAGCGACAGCTCATATGCGGCCAGTGAAAAGGCAGTAAAGTACTATATGGATCCTCGTAATTGGTTGGATGAAAAGCACATCTTCCAATTCGAAACGACGAATGGCGGAGAAGGACAAACAAAGCAGGGCGTTGAAGCCATTCTAAAAGGTACCTGGATGTATGATTCATTGATGTATTACAAGTCCACCGAGGGAAAAGATGTATTACACAGTCAAACAATGAAATATTCCGATGTTATTATGACTGCCGCTTCTGTTAGCGGACTTTCTCCCTATTATATCGCCTCTAAAATAAAGCAAGAGGTCGGTGCTTCCACAGCAAGCTATGCGGGCGGCTCAAATGGTACAACAGCACCATTCCAAGGCATTTATAATTATTTCAACATAGGTGCTTATAACGGTGCAAGGGATGGCTTGGCTTGGGCTGCAGGCTTCCTTAAGGTTAATGACGGAGGAACTGCAAAGTTTTATAAGGGCTATTCGAATGGTGCTCCAACAAATTATTCGAAAACACTAAACTCGTCTCAAAGAATGGTTTATATAGGAACCTATGGCGATTGCTTCAAGGTACGCCTTTATACAGAGGAAGGACCAAATAAGTACGGCACAGGAGAGGTCGGATATGTTTATAAAAGCGATATAAGAAAGAAATATATCGACCCGAATATGGGCGGAGAGGACCAATATTACAGACCTTGGATTAATCCGTACAGAGCTATTGTACACGGCTCTCGTTATGTATACAATAACTTTGGAGTATACCAATACACAGGCTATCTTCAAAAGTTCAATGTTACTCCTAACCAAACTCATTCCCACGAGTATATGGTGAACATTTCTTCTGCACAGGCAGAGGGTGCAAAAATATATACTGCATATTCTAATACAGGACTTCTTAATCAAAAACACATTTTTTACATCCCTGTATACAAAAATATGTAAATTAATCGGCTCTTTCTCTAGATTTTATGAGAAGGAGCCTTTTATTACAAAAATGTAATAGTAAACCACTTTGTTTTGTGTTATTATAAATTCGGGAGGCGATATGATGAAGCTGTTTTTATTAGAGGACGACAGTGCTATTTCTATGGGTATTAGCTATTCTCTGACAAATGAGGGCTATTCTGTCACAGCCGCCTCAAGCGTAAAGCAGGGGCTTGAAATAATAAAGAATAATTCCTTTTCACTTTATATTCTTGATTTGAATTTGCCCGATGGCAGCGGCTACGATGTATGTAAGGAAATAAAAAAACAGGGTGATTTGCCTGTCATTTTCCTTACTGCTTATGACGACGAGATTAATGTAGTTACGGGCTTTGAGCTTGGAGCCGATGATTACATAACAAAGCCGTTTCGACTAAAAGAGCTTTCCGTCAGAATAAAGAGCGTTTTACGTCGCTATTCAAAGGATACAACGCACGGAATAATAAATGTTAAAAATATAAAAATAAACACCAAGGAGGCAAAGGTCTATAAGGATAATAACGAAATTATTCTGACTGCAATGGAATATAAACTGCTTTTGTCTCTTATTAAAAATCGAGGCAGAGTGCTTTCAAGAACCGCACTTTTGGAAAACCTGTGGGATATAGACGGTGATTTCATTGAGGAAAATACACTTACCGTCTATATAAAGAGACTACGTGATAAAATTGAGGAGGAGCCGAATAAACCTGCTGTAATTAAAACGGTGAGAGGTCTTGGCTATATAGTTGATAATGATTAATAAGCAGTCAAATATAATACTCATTTCGGGCATAGTTTTGTCCGTTGTATGCTCGATTATATGTCTTTTCTTTTCGGTTATATGTGCATTGATTTGTCTTTTGTCGGGAATATTAATAAGCACGTTGTTTTATTGTATTACAAAAAACAGGCTCAAAGCCATTAACAAGCTTAATAATTATCTATCTCTTGTATGCTCGGGCAATTACGATATGGATATTTCCGAAAATACGGAGGGCGAAATTTCGATACTGAAGAACAATTTGTTAAAGGTTGTTGTTTTGCTTAGAACTCAAAACGAGCAGCTTGAAAAGGATAAGGTATATCTTGCCGACTCACTTGCCGATATAACTCATCAGCTTAAAACTCCGCTTACGTCAATGACGGTAATGTCCGATTTAATAAAAAACGAAGATGACCCGTCTCGTCAGAAGGAATTTTTATCCGTTATGGACGGTCAGCTTGACAAGATGAATTATCTAATATCAAGTCTTTTGAAGATTTCAAAATTAGACGCAGGAACAACCGTTATGAACAGGGAAGCGGTAAATGTTAATGCTCTGTTCGACAACGCTTTGTCATCGTTCGGCGGTGTTATAACAAAAAGAAATATCACAGTTTTGAGAGATCTTAATGATTGTGAAATATTTTGCGATAAGTTTTGGACAGTCGAAGCGTTTCAAAATATTATCAAGAACGCTATTGAGCACATTTCGGATAGCGGTGTTCTGACCTTTTCAAGCACCTCGACGGCTCTTTTTGACGAGGTTTGTATCAGCGATAACGGCTGCGGAATTTCAAAAGAAGATTTGTCACATATTTTTGAAAGATTTTATTCCTGCAACAATTCTTCAAGCGAGAGTGTAGGAATAGGTCTTGCTCTTTCGAAAACGATATTTGAAAAGCAAAGAGCAACTGTCGAGGTTGAAAGCACGCCGGATGTAGGTACAACCTTTAGGATTAAATTTTATAAAACCGTTGTGTGACTAAATTGTAATTTTTATGTCACCGAGATGTAAGGTTGAAGCAATATAATGAAAGCACGAAAGGAGATAAATGCTATGAAAATTCTTGAAGTAAAAAATTTATCTAAAATCTACGGAAAGGGCGAAACAAGAGTAAGAGCGCTCGACAATGTTTCTTTTTCCGTCAACAAGGGAGAATTTGTTGCAATTGTTGGTCCTTCGGGCAGCGGTAAATCAACCTTGCTTCATATACTTGGAGGCGTTGATGTTCCGACAAGCGGCAGCGTAATCATCAACGGCGAGGATATTTCCCAGCTTGACGAAACTGCGCTTGCAATTTTCCGTCGCAGACAAATCGGTCTTATCTATCAGTTTTATAATTTGATTCCTATTTTAACTGTTGAAGAAAATCTTACCCTTCCGCTTCGTCTTGACGGAAGAAAACCTGATAAACGTCAAATAGATACTCTTGTCGATACACTCGGCTTAAAAGAAAGACTCGGACATCTTCCCAATCAGCTTTCCGGCGGTCAGCAACAGCGTGTTTCAATAGGCAGAGCGCTTGCAAATAACCCTGCTTTGCTTCTTGCAGACGAGCCGACAGGTAATCTTGACAGCGAAAACAGTAAGGAAATTATTTCACTTTTGAGATACTTTAATAAGCAATTTAACCAAACCGTTATCATTATTACTCACGATGAGAGAATTGCTCTCTCCTGCGACAGAGTGATTGCAATTGAAGACGGCAAAATCACAAGAGATGAGGTGAATTTTGCTTGAATATAGTAAATAGCTTAACTCTGCGACACCTAAAAGAAAACAAGGGCAGAACGCTTGTTACTACGATGGGAATTATTGTAAGCGTTGCAATGATTACGGCAGTATTTGTCGCTCTTTCTTCGTTTATGAATTTGTTTGCCGAGTTTGCTTATCTCGTCGGTCATTATGAAGCGACTCTTGATGTAAACCAAACACAGCTTGAACAAATAAAAAAGGACGAGCGTATTTCTAACATAGGAATTATGTACGAGCCGGAAAACGATTCGTACTGTCTTAATCCCGATAATATAACAAAAAATACAACCGGCAGCTTTTATACATTTGACAAAGTCGGTATAATTCAAAATGTAACAGGCGACTATGAGGGTACTTTGCCCGAAAGAGAAAATGAAATTGCCGTTGAACAGGAATTTATTGACAAAAATAATCTCGATTGGAAGGTAGGAGATATTGTTAAAATCCCTGTCGGTTCAAGGTATCAAATTGAAAACGGACAACAATTTAAGGTAAACGGATTTTTCACGAAGAACGAGACCTTTGTTACCGATAGTGTGCAGGATTTCAAAGTTACTGCTATACTGAAAAACAATCCCGGCACAAGTGTTAATTGCAGTATAATAAGATGCTTTGACTATTCATTGCATCAGGCAACCGAGAACGATTTCGTTACTGCACTTATTCAACTTAAGGAGGTAAACTACAAGTCGTTAGATGTAATTAAGGATATCATTAAGCAAAATAATATCGAAAATTATCATATCAATACCGACTACCTCGAAATGCATTTTGCATTTAGCGAAGACAGTATGGTGCTTACCTCACTTCTTCCGTTATTGGCAGTTGTACTTGTTATTATTCTCATTGCGAGCGTTGTACTTATTTATAATGCTTTCGCAATGTCCATAAGCGAGCGTGTAAGATATCTCGGAATGTTAGCCTCCGTCGGCGCAACTAAAAAGCAAAAACGCCTTTCCGTATTCTACGAGGGTGCAATTTTAGGCGCAGTCGGAATTCCTCTTGGTATATTGGCAGGCGTTGTCGGAATAGGTGTTACGCTTAAGGTAATCGGTAAAAAGATTATTGAAACATCAATGATAAACGGAGTAACGAGCGACAATATGGAAATGAAAATTGTTGTTCCTCCCTATGTTTTAGCCGTGATACTTCTTATCAGCATATTCACAATCTTTATTTCCTCCGTCATTCCTGCTGTCAAGGCTTCGAGAATTACGCCTATTGACGCAATTCGTCAAAGTAAGGAAATAAGGGTTAAATCAAAAAGGCTTAAATCCTCAAAGCTTGTAAGACTTATTTTCGGCTATGAGGGTGAGCTTGCAAATAAAAATTTGAAAAGAAACGGCAGAAAGGCAAGAACAATTACCGCTTCAATTGCTTTGTCCGTAATTCTGTTCCTGGCTTGTAATTATTTTTGTTCGGCGTTTACACAGGTTTTGTCATATGAAGCTGAGGTTCCTTACCAGCTTTCTGTATTGCTTGATGGTGAAAAAGTTGATGACTTCAAAAAGGAGCTTGATACGGTAAATGGCATTGATAATTATTACTGTGTAAATACTCAGTTTTGCACTACTCCTGAAACGACTGATAAGAATTACGGCTGGAAGCTGATTGACGACAAGTTCCTTACAAAGTCTTATTCAAAGCTCTTTAAGTCTCAAAACACACTTTATATTAATGCCGTTGACGACGAAGCGTTTAACAAAATCTGCGAGGATAATTCTCTTAACTTTAGAGATTACTATGGTGAAAATAAAAAAGCGCTTCTTATGAATAATATTAATCACAAGGATAATTCATCAAAGGTATTCAACGATTCGGTTATCGGAGTGTCAATTGAGGATTTTGCCTATAAGGGTGTGACCATCGGCGCACTTATTGACTACAATCCCGATTATTATGCTTATAATCTAAATCCGCCTAATTCAATTTCGCTTTATATGCCTTACTCACAGGTAGAGGCTATTGTTGAAGATGATAAAAACAATTCAGAAGATGCTTCATATGAAGATGGCACGTATGATTATTTTTATATGCTCGGAATAGAAACAAAGGTTCATAGTGATGTTTATGAAAAAGTAAACGACATTCTAGATAATAACGATTACGGAAGTAACTATTGTCAGGATATTGTGGAGAATTTCCAAATAATGAATACAATAATATTTATTGTTGAGGTTCTTGTTTACGGCTTCATTGCTTTGATTTCGCTTATTACGGTGTTTAATATTGTCAACACAATTTCAACAGGTGTTGCAATGAGAAAGAAGGAATTTGCAATGCTAAAGTCGGTCGGAATGACGCCAAAGGGCTTTAACAAAATGCTTATTCTTGAAACATTTTTCTATGGCTTTAAGGCATTGATTTTTTCACTGCCGATTAGTGCCGGATTGTCGTTTTTGATGTATAATGCGGTTGGAGTGAATTCGTTTGCATTCCAAATTGACTTTAAGCTTTACGCCGTTGTTTCACTCGTTGTTATGGCGATAATAGGACTTACTATGCTCTATTCTGTCAACAAGGTTAAAAAGCAAAATATTATTGAAAGTCTAAAAGAAGACATAAGTTAATAAAAACAACCTAAAGCACTCGATTATTCGGGTGCTTTTTCATAATTAAACATTGACAAATACCCTATAAGGGTATATAATAAAAATACCCTGTGGGGGTATAAAGGAGAGCGATGTTATGGAAAATAATGAAATGAAATGTCATTGCTGTTCAAAAACTACGAACCGTTCCGATGAACAACGAAAAAAATTAATTAACCGACTTAGTCGAATTGAAGGACAAATCAGAGGAATTAAGGGTATGATAGAAAAGGATGCATATTGCAACGATATTCTGATTCAATCTGCTGCAGTAAATGCTGCAGTTAACGCCTTTAACAGAGAATTGCTGTCAAGTCATATTCATTCATGCGTTGCACGTGATATTCGCAACGGAAATGATGATGTAATTGACGAGCTTATAGATACTCTTCAAAGGCTGATGAAATAGCGTAGGTGATAATTTTTGCAAAAATATAATGTATACGGTATGACCTGTTCTGCTTGTGCCGCAAGAGTTCAAAACGCAGTATCTGTTGTTGACGGCGTTGATGATTGTAATGTAAATCTGCTAACGAATACAATGACCGTTTCGGGAAATGCCGACAATAAGCAAATTCTCAAAGCGGTACAAAAAGCGGGGTATAAAGCAAAAATCAGTACAGGTGATGAAATTTTACCCTCCGATGAAAACGAAAACATAAAAAGAATGATTGTTCGCCTCGTGCTTTCGGTTATTGCGCTTGTGCCTCTAATGTATATTTCTATGGGATATATGATGTGGGGCTGGTGGGTGCCGGAATTTTTACACGGCTTCGTTGCTTTTTCTATGTCACAGGCAATTCTTTCGCTTATTATTTTGATTATAAATTCAAAATTTTTCATAAGCGGTATCAAGGGTGTCCTGCATAAAAGTGCAAATATGGATACGCTTGTAGCTCTCGGAAGCGGAGCCTCATATGTTTATAGTTTAGCGATGTTTGTTGACCATATGGCAAACAATTATTCGCATATGCCTCATTATTATTTTGAATCTGCGGCAATGATTGTAACGCTCATTACTGTCGGAAAAACGCTCGAAGCCTACGCTAAAGGAAAAACAACCTCCTCAATCAAACAGCTTTTGTCATTGGCTCCAAAAACTGCAAATGTTTTAGTTGACGGTAAGGAAATTAATATTGAAGCAGACAAGATAAAAACAAATGATGTGTTTGTCGTTAGGGCAGGGGAAAGCATTGCAGTTGACGGCGTTATTATCGACGGAAACGGTGCAGTCAACGAAGCAATGCTTACAGGCGAGAGTGTACCTGTTGATAAATCGCAGGGCGACAAGGTTGCTTGTGCAACAATTTTAGATTCCGGCTTCATTAAATGCCGTGCGACAAATGTAGGTAATGATACTGCACTTGCAAAAATAATTAAAATGGTAGCAGACGCAAGTTCTTCTAAGGCACCGATTGCAAAGCTTGCCGACAAGGTAAGCGCCGTGTTCGTTCCTGTTGTTATTATTATTGCGATTATTACATTTATTGTATGGCAGTTGATTCAGGGCGATTTTGCGTTTTCACTAAACAGGGCTGTCAGCGTTTTAGTAATAAGCTGTCCGTGTGCGCTCGGTCTTGCAACGCCTGTTGCGATTATGGTTGGAAGCGGAAAGGGTGCAAAAAACGGTATATTGTACAAAACCGCCGAAGCACTCGAGCAAACAGGCAAAACGCAAATTGCAGTCTTTGACAAAACAGGAACCGTTACACTAGGAAAGCCAGAGGTAACCGATGTTTTGCCGATATCCTGTTCTATGTCACATCTGCTGAAAATTGCCTATTCTCTCGAATATCAAAGTCAGCATCCTCTTGCAAAAGCTGTTGTTGAGTACGCAAAAAAAGAAGAAACCGAACTGATTGAATGTAGGAATTTTAATTCCGTAACAGGAAGCGGAATTAGTGCTGAATTTGAAAATGAAACCGTTTTTTCGGGAAATGAAAGGTTTATAAACAGTATTTGCAATATTCCAAACGACTGCAAAACTGAAATCGACAGACTTGCAAATGAAGGAAAAACTCCTATAATATTTGCAAAAAAGGATTGCGTTTTGGGAATATTTGCAATAGCCGATAAAATAAAAGGCGACAGTAAAGAAGCAATTTCATTACTTAAGCAGGCAGGAATATACACAGTATTGCTGACAGGGGATAATGAAAAAACAGCAAATGCAGTAGCGTCACAAATCGGATTTGATAAGGTTGTTGCTCAGGCGTTGCCCGAAACAAAGGAATATGCCGTTTCACTTTTGAGTAAAAAAGGAAAGACAATTATGGTTGGCGACGGAATTAATGACGCTCCTGCGCTTGTACGTGCCGATATTGGAATTGCTGTTGGCTCCGGTACGGATGTTGCCGTCGAATCCGCCGATGTTGTGATAGCCTCATCAAGTCTATGCGATGTTGTAAAAGCTGTTAATTTAAGCCGACTTACGCTCGGTAATATAAAGCAAAATCTCTTTTGGGCATTTATTTATCTGTCTCTTATACACATCTCCGAGCCCACGAGACGTAGAGGAATCT
>CAMFQI010000019.1 GCA_945980015.1 uncultured Eubacterium sp.
GTCTTACCTCTGCGTTACCCTTTTTGTAAACGCCCTCGCTAATTTGTCTAAAGCCGTTTTCCGCAAATTTTTCAAGAAAATCCTGTCCGTTAGTGCCAACAGAATGAATATGGTAAACACTGTTTTTTTCTGCGTTTTCGCAGATAATATCAAACATTGCCTCATTAAGAGGTCTTGCACCGAGAGAGCCGCCGAAAGAAAGCACAAGCGGTTTGTCGTCGGCAATTCCAAGCTCAATTCTTGCGGCAGGCTTTGACTTATTCAAAAGCTCGCCCCTTACGGGAAGACCTGTAAGCGCAACTTCGTTTTTTGGCTGAAGATGTCTTACTGCGTCCTCAACAGTCAGCATAACCCTATCAACCTTTTTTGCAAGCTGCTTATTTGTTATGCCGGGAAAAGCGTTTTGCTCGTGAATACAACACGGTATTTTCATCTTGACAGCCTGCTGTAAAACAGGACCTGAAACATATCCTCCGAAGCCGATTACTACATCGGGATTAAATTCCCTGATTATATTTTTTGAGGCTTTTTCGGAGTCGAAAAGACGAAATACTGTTTTGATATTTGCGGCTATTGCCTTTGGAGACAAGCTACGCTTAAAGCCGTTGATTTTTATGGTCTTAAAATCAAAGCCGGCATTGGGTACAAGTCTTGCTTCCATATGGTCGGCAGTTCCTATAAAAAGAATTTCGCTTTCGGGATACTGCTCTTTTATATAGGAAGCTACTGCAATTGCAGGATTGATATGTCCTGCCGTGCCTCCTGTTGCAAATAGAAATCTCATATTATCACCTACGCTTTTTTTGTATTTACATTTCTTGATATTGATAAAACTATTCCCATTTCAAAGCAAAGCATAAGTATCGCCGTACCGCCGTATGAGAAAAACGGAAGCGCAATACCGGTGTTTGGAAACAGGTCGGTTATTACCAAAATATTGAAAATTGTTTGAACTGCAATTTGCGATACAATTCCAATAACAAGCATTGTTGAAAACTTATCCTCGCATCTTTGAGCGATTTTTACCCCACGATAAAAGAGAAGTCCGAACAATGCAATAATTATTGCTGCACCTAAAAATCCAAGCTCCTCGCAAACAATAGAAAAGATAAAGTCGTTTTGAGGCTCACTGACATAAAGATACTTTTGCTTTGAATTTCCTAAGCCTACTCCGAAAAATCCGCCCGAGCCTATCGCATAAAGAGAATTATTAGTTTGCCATCTCAAGCCGAGCGGGTCAAAGCCTTTGTCAATCCAAGCACGTATTCTGTCGCCCTGATATCCGGGGAGAATATCGGGATTTTTTATTACAACAAACGCAACTGCCGCAACCAGACATATTCCGCCGATAAACCATTCTACTCTCGTGCCGCCGCAAAACATCATCACAATACCTATCATAAACACCAAAACGGTACAGGAAAGGTGATTTTCGGCATATATAAGCAGGCAAAATGTTCCTACGAGCACAGCAGGAATAAGTACACCGTAAACAAGCCTATTCATTTTGCGGTGATACCTACTGATATACGAAGCCATAAGAAGCACGACGGTAAACTTTGCTATATCCGACGGTTGAATTGTTATGGGTCCGAGAGGTATCCACCGTCTGAAATCCTCTTCTCTTCCAAGGTCGGTATGATAAAACAAAACTAAAATTAAAAGCAATATCGTCACTATATAAAGTGGGTAACGGATAACCTTTAACCATTTATAATTCAGCTTCGATACAAAAAGCATAATCGGTACACCGACAAGAGCAAATACAAGCTGACGCTTAAAATAAAAATATGAGTCGCCGTCATTTTGATATGCATAAGGATAGGATGCAGAGAAAAGCATTACAAGTCCTATCGTAAGAAGTGCGAGCACCGTCATAAAAAATACAATATCAAAGCTACCCTGAGCATAAGCAAAGGAATTGCGAATACTGTTTTTATATTTACTTACACGCCCTGACTTTTTTGATTTTTCATTTTGTCTGCCGTATGCGGCTGAACGCTTCGGCGGTGGCAAATAATTATCAGACATTATTAGCTCTCCTTTGCAAAATTTTTATTAGACTATCCAAAATACAAAAGCAATGCACCGATTAAGCAACCTATAGCATTTACGGTTGAAAATACAACGCAGATTTTCTTTTCTTTCCAGCCACACATCTCAAAATGATGATGAATTGGCGCCATTTTGAATACACGCTTACCGTGAGTAAGCTTAAAATAGCCTATTTGAATAATATCGCTCATTGTTTCCATAACATAAACTATGCCGATAGGCAATAGCAAAAGCGGACACTTTATTGCATATCCGAGTGCAACAACCAAGCCGCCTAAAAAGAGTGAGCCTGTATCACCCATAAAGGTCTTTGCAGGATTCCAATTCCAACACAAAAAGCCTAAAACACCGCCCAAAAGCGCACCTGACAAAATTCCGAGTCCTGCAAAGCCGAGAGTATAGGACATAACGATAAATGTAATGCCTACTGTTGCAGTTACGCTTGAGCAAAGTCCGTCAATGCCGTCTGTAAGATTAACACTGTTCACACAGCCGTAAATTATAAATATAGAAACAAGCCAGAACACGACGCTTGTGAAAGCATTTTTTTCAAAATTTACATTGCCGAGAAAAGGGATTTTCCAAACTGTATTATGCGAAAGCCACAAGGTCATTGTATAGCCAATAGTCATCAAAAGCTGACCAAAGGTTTTTTGCTTTGCAGTCAGTCCCTCGTTTCTTTTCAGCTTAATTTTTATAAAATCATCGGCAAATCCGACTACTCCGCAGCCAAAGGCAAAAACGAGTCCGGAAATAAGAAGAACCTTGTCCCTGCCCTCAAGAACGCTTGAGTAATTACTTTCAAGATTGCCGCCGCTGAGCACAAAGGTTAGGGCGCCGATAACAAACGCAACGACAATTCCAATAATGAACATAATGCCGCCCATATTGGGAGTTCCCTGCTTAGACTTATGCCATGACGGTCCTATGTCAAGTATAGTTTGACCGAATTTCAGCTTTCTTAACCACGGAATAACAACAAAGCCAAGTCCTGCCGTAACTCCGAATGATATAACAGCCGTAATAATAATTGCAACTGTTGTACTCATTAATTTTCCCACCTTTTATAAACGCAGGAGATTACCTCCTCAAGCCTCATACCTCTTGAGCCCTTGAACAAAACGGCGTCTCCGCTTTGTGTAATCTCAACAAGCTTATCGCAAAGAGCCTGCTTTGAGTCAAAATGAAATGCATTTTGAAGTCCGTTTTGCTTCGCCGACGAAACGTAAGCCTCTGCGTGCTTTCCGTAAGCAAGAAGATAATCAATCTTCATTTCCCCTGCAAGCGCACCGACTGAGGAATGTGCTTCAAATGAATAGTCGCCAAGCTCAAGCATATCGGCCAAAACTGCGATTTTTTTGTTTGCATTAATGCTTTTGAGCGTTGTAAGTGCGGCTTTCATAGAATCGGGAGAAGCATTATAGCAATCCTCAATTGAAATAACATCGCCGACCTTAACAAGCTTTTGGCGCATACCTGCCGGAACATAGCTTGAAAGTGCCTCGGCAGCCGCCTGAGGGTCGATATCAAGAAAATATCCGACTGCAAAGGCACAAAGCGCATTATAAACATTATGTATTCCGACACACGGAATTGAAATATGCTGAGCCTTACCGTAGTATTTTACATCAAACGAGGTAAGCATATCATTTTCGATTATATTTTCTGCACGAAAATCACCGTTTTCTATACCGAAGAAAACAACATTGAGTCTTTCGTCTTTTACGGTAGAAAGCAAATCGTTATCGCCGTTTAGAATGAGTGGTGCATTATCCGGCATACCCTCGCATATTTCGAGCTTTGCCTGTAATATACCCTGACGTGAGCCGAGATTTTCGATATGAGAAACACCGATATTTGTAATTACTCCGACAGTCGGTCTTGTTGCATCGGTAAGGCGTGATATTTCGCCGAAGTGATTCATTCCCATTTCAACAACAGCCGCCTGTGTGCTTTCGTCAATAGTAAACAGGGTTTGAGGCAAGCCTATCTCATTATTGAGATTGCCCTGCGTTTTTATTGCATTGTATTTTGCGCCGACTACAAGATGAGTAAATTCCTTTGTAGTGGTTTTTCCGACGGAGCCTGTAAGTCCTACAACAGGAATATCAAAAAGACTTCTGTAATATTTTCCAAGAGCAAGAAGTGACTTTGAGGTATCTTCAACCTTAATATAAGCACCGTTTACCTCTATATCCGAGTGAATCATAACGGCACTTGCGCCCTTTTCAAGCGCTTCGTTTACAAAGCTGTGAGCATCAAAGCGTTCACCCTTAATGCAAACAAACAAGCAGCCCTTTGTTATTTTTCTTGTATCAATACAAACTGCGTCAAATTCGGCGTCACGGTTAAATTCTCCGTTCAATGCCTGTGCAATTTGCGACAATTTAAGCTTAATCATTGTTTTCCTTTTCCCTTAAAGCCTCTGCTACAACTTCACGTTCATCAAAGTGAATAGTACCTGTCGGTAAAATCTGATAAGTTTCGTGACCCTTGCCGGCAAGAAGAATAATATCGTCCTTTTGAGCGTTATCCATTGCCCATTTAATAGCTTCCTTACGATTTTCAACAACCTTGTAAGGCGTATCTATATCCTGCATACCTACCAAAATATCCTTTATTATTTCACCGGGAACCTCGCTTCTCGGATTGTCAGAGGTCACAACGCAAAAGTCGGATAATCTTGCGGCAACCGCACCCATCTTCGGACGCTTTGTTTTATCTCTGTCACCGCCGCAACCGAATACGGTTACCACTCTGCCCTTTGCTATTTCCTTGAGAGAGGTTATGATATTTTCAAGACCGTCGGGAGAGTGTGCATAGTCGATAATAAGCGTATAATCGGTGTTAGGAGTAGGAACAACCTCAATTCTGCCCTTTACACCGGCTGATTTTGAAATAGCTTCAAGCACGTTCTTGAAATCTACGCCGAGCGACAATGCAACCGTTGCGGCACAAAGCGAATTATAAACGCTGAATCTACCCGGTATCGGACATGATACTCTGCCGATTTTTTCGCCGATTAAATCATATTTTATACCGTCGGCAGAAAAACGAACGTTCTTTGCGGTGTAATCCGCTTTCATATTTTCAACGCCGTAGGTTACTACCTTACAGTCGCAGCCGTCAACTATTTTAAGTCCGTATTCATCATCAACATTTGTTACGGCTATGTCGCACGCCTTGAACAAAAGCTTCTTAGCTTCAAAATAGTTTTCCCAGGTTTTATGATAATCAAGGTGATCCTGAGTAAGATTTGTAAATGCTCCGACAAAGAAATGTATTCCCTCTACTCTGCCCTGTGCAAGAGCCTGCGAGCTTACCTCCATTACGCAGTATTCACAACCTGCGTCAACCATTTTTCTGAATAACGACTGAAGCTCGTGTGGGTCGGGAGTTGTGTAATGAGCAGGATAAACCTCCTGTGCTACCATATTTTGAACAGTTCCTACAAGGCCGACCTTTTTGCCGGTGTTTTCCAAAATCTGCTTAATCAAAAACGTTGTAGTTGTTTTTCCGTTTGTACCTGTCAAGCCTATCAGCTTGAGCTTTTGGGCAGGATTTCCGAAGAAATTTGCGCAAATAGGAGAATACGAGGAACGTGTATCATCAACGATTATCTGCTCCTTTAAGCCTAAATCATACTCACAAAGAACGGCTACTGCACCCTTTTCGAGCATTTCGCCTGCCGCAGAATGTCCGTCAAATGAGGCACCCTTGATACAAACAAACAGACAACCCTCCTTGACCTGACGGGTATCGCTGATAACATCGCTGATTTCAACATCCTTATATTCGTTTTTTACATTAATTCCCGCTAAAACCTGTGAAAGCTTCATAATGCCACCTCTAATTTTATTATCAGTCCAAAACTGAATTTATATTCTTAAATGAAACGGTTATTACTGCGCCGGCTTCAACGCTTGTTTGACGCTCAACGCTCTGTCTGTATGCAACAACTGCCGCATTCGACAGATTATTACCGCTGATTTCAATATTCAAATTATATTCACCCGCAAGCGAATTCGCCTGACTTATTGTTAAGCCTGAAAAATCCGGAACCTCGACGGTTGATTTTTCTGTTTTTTCGGTATAGAGAATTACCGTGCCGTTAACCGGGATTTTTGACGAAGACGACGGCGACTGTCTTATTACGGTATCTCCGCTTCCGATAATTCTGCATTTAAGATTGCTTGATTGTGCCGTTTGCTTTGCATCTTCAACTGTTTTTCCGATAAGCATAGGAGTGTCAATCGGCAATCTTTCCGTTTCGTCTTCATCGTATACAGGCTCAATATTAAGCTCCTGCATACAAACCTCTACAACCTGTGCGGCAACAGGCGCACATAACGCACCGCCGCCCAAATCCTGATTAGGCTCGTCAACGATAATAAGCATCGCAACCTCGGGGTCGTCGCTCGGCGCAATAGCCGCAAAGGAAACGATATATTTCGTTTTGTCGCCCTGAGATTCCGCAAGCTTAGTAGACGTACCTGTTTTGCCGCCTACACGATAGCCTGCAACATAGCCGTTTTTACCCGTTCCGTTGTCAACAACGCCCTTCATCATAGCTCTCACCTTTTCGGAGGTGTCCTCGCTGATTACTCGGCGTACCTCGGTAGGAGTTGCTTTTTTTACAGTATTGCCGTTTGAGTCGATGATATGGTCAACAACATACGGCTTAACAAGAGTTCCGCCGTTTGCGATTGCACAAATGCCTGTGCAAATTTGGATAGGCGTAAGGTTATTAGACTGTCCGAATGCGGCTGATGAAAGCTCTACAATACCGTATTGCTCCTCACGGTAGTATTGCGATTTTGCTTCGCCGGGCAGGTCAATACCTGTTTTTTCGGTAAAGCCGAAAGCCTTAAGATACTTGAAATAATTATGTACACCCGTCTTTTGTCCGATTGTTATGAAAAACGGGTTGCACGAATTTGCCAAGCCCTGCGACAACGTTTGAAGTCCGTGACCCGGATGATAATGGCAGTTCATTCTGTAATCCTCAACCTGAATGGAGCCTGTGCAGTTATAGGTTGTATCAAGCGAGACAACATTTTCCTCAAGTGCCGCGCAAGCCATAAAGGTTTTGTATACCGAGCCCGGCTCATATGTGCCGGCAACCGTGAAGTTCATCCATTGATTTTGGATTTGATTGCTTGTTTCCTGCGCCTTTTCGTCCTTGTCGGTTATTTCGTCAAGCTCGTTAATTACCTTATCATAGGTCAATTTATAAGGCTCGTTACAGTTGAAATCGGGAAGCGACGCCATTGCAAGCACGGCACCCGTTTTGCAGTTCATAACAACGCCGTAGGCTCCCTTGCACTGATATTCCTCAAGAGTTGTACGCAGATTTTTTTCAAGCGTATACTGTATATTTTGGTTTATTGTCAGAACAAGCGAATTGCCGTCCAATGCGTCAATAGAGGTTTCATAATCAGTAGGAAGGTTGTTTTGATGAGCGTCCTTTACGGTGACAATTCTGCCGTTGGTACCCTTGAGCTCATCCTCATAATAAAGCTCCAAGCCGTAAAGTCCCTGATTGTCGTCACCCGTGAAGCCTAAAACAGACGAAGCAAATTCACCATATGGATAATATCTTTTTGTGTTTTGCTCGGTTCCGATACAATTTGAAATTTCGTTTTCTAGCTTAAAGGAGTAAACCTCCTCTTTTATGTCGTTTTCAACCTGCTCGGCAATTTTTACATACTGAGTTTCTTTTTTTGTGCTCTCAAGAAGCTTTGCTTTTTCTTCATCGTCAAAATCAAGAATGTCGCTAAGGCCGTCTACAATCGTATCTCTGTTGTTGTCGGTTATATTTGACGGGTCGATAAAAATATCCCATGTTGTAGCCGACTGTGCAAGCACATTACCGTCGCAGTCGTATATTGAGCCTCGCTTTGCTTGAATTTCGGTATCGCTTATTTGCTGGCTTTCCGCCTTTGCGGAATACTCGTCGCCCTTTATTACGGCAATCTCAAAAATTCTTACGGCGTCTATGCTGAACAAAAATGCAACAACAACGGAAAGTATCATTATTCTCTTTAGCATTTGCTTATTAAAGCCGTTTTCCATTGTCGTCACCTCATTTTTTTGAATTATTTTTCAAGCCTATAAAAAAGCATTTTAGAGAGTGGGAAATTTTCCGACTCTCATAATATACTACGCTATAATTTTTTTAATTATTACCAAGCTGTCGTGCGGTTGCCGCAGGACTTTCATTCATTATGCTATTCATACGCTGCTGCTTATATTCTTCAACGTTTATGTATTGGATTTGATTTCGCTTCGCCTTTGACATATGAAGCTCGTTTACTGCGTACTCGTCAATCATACTGATTGATACCATTGAATCGAGTCTGCTTTTGAGACTGATATATTCGCTTTGCTGCAATGAGATTTCCGTTTCGACCGCCGAAACCTGTCTCGTAAGCTCGTTTGAAAGTGCAAAGGAATAAAGGGTTACGGCTAAAAACGACACAATAGCAAGCGCAGTAACGCACAATATTAAAGTTTTTCTTGTGCAATGCTTTTCTTCTTTGTAAATCTGCTGAGCATCCTTTACTGTTGTGTTTTCTCGCAGCTTAAGTCTTTTGGCAGTTGATTTTTCATCCTCAGGTCTGCGCTTAGGAGCGGCAGACGAACGGCTTACATTAAAGCCCTCAACCATATATGAAGTATCATACTTATAGGAATATCTGCGAAAATCGTTTGTATTAGTCACCCTTTCACCTCCTTTATTTTTTCTTTCTTACTAAAGCTTTTCAAAGCATCTTAATTTTGCCGACCTTGCTCTCGGATTTTCCTCAAGCTCGGCGTCTGTCGGTGCCTTAAACTTAAACGGCAGTCTGCCAAGCGGCTTTTTGCCGCACACACATACGGGAAATTCCTTTGGACAGGTACACGGATTGAGCCACGAGTTAAAGCGTTCCTTAACTATTCTGTCCTCAAGCGAATGGAATGTTATTACACAAAGCCGTCCGCCCGTGCTTAGACAATCGAGCGCGTCATCAAGCGTTCTTTCCAAAACGTCAAGCTCCTTGTTGACCTCAATTCGTATAGCCTGAAAGGTTTTTCTTGCAGGGTGAGAGTCACGCATCTTTGATTTCGGATACGAGGATTTGATGATATCGACAAGCTCAAAGGTTGTTTCAATAGGCTTGCTTTGTCTGAACACTACTATATTTTTTGCTATTTGGCGTGCAAACTTTTCTTCACCGTAGCGAAACAGGATACTTGAAAGCTCCTGCTCGCTGTAGGTATTAACGACATCCCTTGCGCTAATGCCCGTCTTGCTCATTCGCATATCAAGGGGTGCGTTTTTGTGGTAAGAAAAGCCACGCTCGTCGGTGTCAAGCTGAAACGAGCTTACGCCCAAATCAAGCAAAACACCGTCAATTTTATTTATTCCCAAATCCGTTAGAATCTGCTTTATATTTGAAAAATTATTTTTTACAATAGTAACTTGAGAACCAGTTTTAATTGTTCCTTTATTTAAATCTATTCTTGCTATTGTATTTTCTGTTAATTCAAC
>CAMFQI010000020.1 GCA_945980015.1 uncultured Eubacterium sp.
GCAACACAAGGATTGCACGTCAGCTTATCCTTAACGAGAAGTCCGATAACCTTTGCCGCACAGGCACTCGCCTGCGAAACGGTTTCGGGAATATCCTTCGGTCCCTGACACATACCCGAGAGATATACACCGGCAGTCGGGGATTCAACGGGACGAAGCTTCGGGTGAGCCTCGGTAAAGAAATCATTTGTGTCCATAGAAGCGGTGAGCATAGTCGCAAGCGGTCTTGCACTCTTGTCAGGCTCAACTGCTGCGGCAAGCACAACCATATCAGCGTCAATATGAAGCTGCTCGTTTGTAATTACATCACAAGCCTGAACCTTGAGCTTTTTGCCGTCGGGCACAACTTTGCCCACCATACCTTTAATATACTTAACGCCGTATTCCTCAACTGCTCTGCGGTAGAATTCGTCAAAATTCTTGCCCGGAGTACGAACATCAATATAGAAAACGTAAACCTCTGTATCGGGGTATTTCTCTCTTGTTAACATTGCGTGCTTTGCCGTGTACATACAGCAAACCTTTGAGCAATATGTCTTGCCTCGCTCGTCTGTTTTGTCACAACGTGAGCCGACGCATTGAACAAACACGATTGTATGAGGATGCTCATGGTCGGACGGACGGAGAAGCGTTCCGTTTGTCGGACCTGCGGCGTTCATAAGTCTTTCGTATTCAAGAGATGTCACAACGTCGGGCGACTGACTGTATGCAAATTCGTCAAGCTTATCAACCTTGATAGGCTCAAAGCCTGTTGCAACAACGATTGCGCCGTATTTTGCATTTACATATTCGTCCTTTGCGTCATAATTTATCGCCTTTGCCTCGCAGACGGTTGAACAAAGTCCGCACTTGCCTGTTCTCATTTTTATGCAATAGTTAGGGTCGATGGTTGCAACCTTCGGAACTGCCTGTGCAAAAGGAATATAAATCGCACTGCGGTTGTCCATACCGAGATTAAACTCGTTTGGAACCTTCTTCATAGGACATTTTTCGGTACAAAGTCCGCAGCCTGTACAAATATCCTCGTTTACAAATCTTGCCTTGCGCTTTATTTTTACATCAAAGTTACCGACAAAGCCCTTGACCTCGTCAACCTCACTGTATGAATAAATCTTGATTTTCTCGTTCTGCGCCGCCTCAACCATTTTCGGAGTGAGAATACACGCCGCACAGTCAAGAGTTGGGAACGTCTTGTCTATCTGCGCCATTTTTCCGCCGATAGTCGCCGACTTTTCAACAATATCAACCTCGAAGCCTGCTTCGGCAATATCAAGTGCAGTTTGAATACCTGCGATACCGCCGCCGATAACCAAAGCACGCTTTGTTACAGGGCTTTCGCCTGCGGTAAGCGGAGTGTTAAGCTGAACCTTTGCAATAGCGGCTCTGCCGAGTATTACTGCCTTTTCAGTTGCAGTCTGCATATCCTTATGTATCCACGAGCATTGCTCACGAATGTTCGCAATCTCAACCATATACGGATTAAGTCCGACGGACTGCGCCGCTTTTCTGAATGTATTTTCGTGCATTCTCGGAGAACAGGAACAGATAACAACACCTGTGAGGTTGTAGTCACGAATAGCGTCCTTAACCATATTCTGTCCCGCTTCGGAGCACATATATTGATAATCAACGGAGTAAACTACTCCCGGCTCGTTTTTCAAGGCTTCGGCTACCCTGTGAACGTCCACCGTTCCTGCGATATTGCTACCGCACCAACATACAAATACGCCTATTCTGTGCATTTTCGTTCACTCCTCCTTACTTCCAATATTTTCTCATAGCCGACACGATTGCCTGCTGAGGCAAATCGTCGTCAAGCATTTCGGGAATATCCTGAGCCGTCATATAGCTTTCGCCCTGCTGACGAATTTTTGCAAGTCTTACGCACTCAATGAGCTTTGCCGGTTCAACGCCCCTCGGACATCTTTCAAGACAAGCCATACACGACAAACAGGTATAAAGCGACTCGCTTTCAAGCAGCTTTTCGATTTTGCCCTTGTTCACCATCGACACAAACTGATGAGGATGGTATTCCATATTGTCGAAATTCGGACAGGTTGCCGAACATTTTCCGCAGCCCATACATTTGAGCGGATTATTATTGTAGGAGCGAAGCACCTGCTCTTTCAGATTTTTATTTTCCATTTGCGCTCCTCCTATTCTTCAATAAGTCCGAGTGCCTCGGCAAGCACCTCGGTAAAATATTTTACCGGAATGTCGAATTTTGTACCGTTCTTTTTTAGGTTGTAAAGGCAAAGCGGACATGCCGTAATAATCATTTCAACGCCGTTTTTAGCCGCATTTTCCAAAACGGCGTTTGCTCTGTCGATTGCAATTTGCTTATTACCGAGTGTTGTATAGCCGCCGCAACACTCGTTGCGAAGCGCATATTTTACAGGCGTTGCACCCAGAGAAGAAATCAAATCCTCCATAATTGTCGGATTTTCGGCATTGTCCATTTGCATAACACTGCTCGGACGAAGCAAAAGACAGCCGTAATATGCGCCGATTTTTTTGCCTTTGAGTGGATTGGTCACCTTTGCCTTGACCTCGTCAAAGCCAACCTCGTCACGAAGCACCTCAAGATAATGCAAAACTCTCGTTTCGCCCGTGTACGCTTCGTCAAGTCCCATATAGCGTGCAACCTTTTCGGAAATTTCGCTGTCGGTCATATCGTTGTTGACCTGCTTAATTACATTGTGACACGCACTGCACATTGTAACGAGCGGTCTGTTGTGCATTTTTGCGTCATTGAGCGCACGAACGCTTGCAAGCTTTGTTGCAATCTCGTCCCTTGCCATCGGATAAACACCGCCGCAGCATTGCCACTCGTCAATTTCCTCAAGCTCAATGCCGAGTGCCCTTGCGCTAATGCGTGCATATTCGTCCAAATCCTTTGCCTTATTCTTCAAAGTACAACCCGGATAATAACTATAAGTCATACCTATTCTCCTTTTTTTCAAGAGTTTAGTTTGTCAAAAATCACACCATCTGCTCCGGATGGAATACCTCGTCAAATCTCTCCTCGGTCAAGAAGCCAAGCTCAACACAAGCCTGCTTAAGCGAAATGTTTTCCGCAAATGCCTTTTTAGCCGTTTTTGCCGCATTCTCATAACCGATATACGGATTAAGAGCGGTAACAAGCATAAGTGAGTTATGAAGATTGTTGTGCATCTTTTCTGCATTCGCCTTAATACCCACAACGCAGTTATCGTTGAACGAAATCATGCAGTCCTTGAGAAGTCTTACAGACTGAGTGAAGTTATAAATGATAACCGGCATAAATACGTTAAGCTCAAAGTTACCCTGTGAAGCGGCGATACCGATAGCGGCGTCGTTACCCATAACCTGACACGCAACCATTGTAACGGCCTCGCATTGAGTTGGGTTAACCTTACCCGGCATAATTGATGAGCCCGGCTCGTTTTCGGGGATTGTAATTTCGCCCAAGCCGAGTCTCGGACCGGAAGCAAGCCAGCGAATATCGTTTGCCATTTTCCAAAGGTCAGCCGCAAGTGCCTTTAATGCGCCGTGAGCAAATACGATTTCATCCTTTGATGTAAGTGCGTGGAACTTGTTCGGAGCCGTTACGAACTTCTTGCCGGTAATCTCGCTTACTGCCTCGGCAACAAGAACATCGAAGCCCTCGGGTGCGTTAAGACCTGTTCCTACCGCAGTACCGCCGAGTGCCAATTCCTTAAGCTCGGGAAGTGAAATTTCAAGAAGTTTTCTGTCCTTTTCAAGCGAAGCTCTCCAGCCGCTGATTTCCTGTGAAAACGTAATAGGCGTTGCATCCTGCAAGTGAGTTCTGCCCGATTTTACAATACCCTCGTTTTCTTTTTCGAGATTTTTGAGAGTGCCGATTAATTTGTCGAGTGCAGGAAAAACCTTGTCCTCAATACCGATAACTGCCGCAATGCTCATAGCGGTCGGGAATGTATCGTTTGACGACTGCGACATATTGATATCGTCGTTCGGGTGAAGCAGCTTCTTGCCTGCAATCTCGTTACCTCTGTTTGCGATAACCTCGTTTGCATTCATATTTGACTGCGTACCCGAGCCTGTCTGCCATACAACAAGTGGGAAATGCTCGTTGTGCTTGCCTGCGATAATTTCATCACAGGTCTGCGAAATTGCGGCAAGCTTTTCGTCCGTCATTTTTTCGGGCTTGAGCTTATTGTTTGCAATAGCAGCCGCCTTTTTAAGAATACCGAAGGCGTAGGTAATAGCTCTCGGCATAAGCTCTACACCCGAGCCGATTTTGAAGTTTTCAAAACTACGCTCAGTTTGTGCTGCCCAGTATTTGTCGGCAGGTACTTTAACCTCTCCCATAGAGTCATGTTCAATACGATACTTCATAATCTTTCCTCCTGAATAATTACGCAATTGTAATATTTTAATTTAACCTTTAACATTATATATGTTTGTCAAAATTTTATCAATAGATTTTGTGATATTTTTGACAATAAAAAACAATTTCGTGATTTTGACTAAAATAGCATTTTTCGTGCACGTTTTTTGTTTATTATGATTTATTGATTGACAAATTATTTCACAATATTGAGAACAACTTTCGCATAAACGACGCAAAAAATATGGACGACCGATGCAGTTGAACTTAACAAAAGGATTACTTATCTGACAAGTTTATATGGTGGAAAGTACGCTCCCTAAATGCTATAATAATTTATAGTTAAGGGGGCGTATTTATGTTTTCGGATAATTTATTATATTTAAGAAACCTTAAAGGCTTATCGCAGGAACAAGTTGCCGAAGCAGTTGGTATTTCTCGTCAATCGTATTCTAAATGGGAACAAGGAGATACTTTTCCCGATATTGATAAATGCGATAAGCTGGCAAAGTTTTATGGCGTTACAATTGACTCACTGATTAACTCTAATGAAAAAATAGGAAAAACAAAGATAGCACCTGCGCCTATCGGTAAACATCTTTGGGGAACAGTTACTATCGGAAGCAAGGGGCAAATTGTAATACCAAAAAATGCACGAGATACATTTGACATGAAAGAGGGTGACCGTCTTGTTGTGCTTGGAGACGAGTCACAGGGTATCGCTTTAATCAAAGCAGAAATTTTTGAAAAGCAAATGCAAGAAATGTTGGAGCGTTCGCAACGCTCTGCCGAATATTAAAATGGAGGTGAAAACTATGAAATGTCCGGAGTGTGGCAAAGAAATGAGAAACGGTTATTTGTTTTGCAGTAAAGACGGTGCTTTCAGCTTTGCAAATGAGGTGCCGGGTGTGTTTACGGATGCGAAAAAAGCTGACGGATTTGTTAAGATTACCGAAGTTAAACCGAGTCACAGAACTAATATCGCCGCTTCAATTTGTGAGAATTGCAAAACTGTAATTTTCAAATATTAATACAGTAATATCAAATGAAAAAGGATAGCCGAGTTTGTTTCTCGACTATCCTTTTTCATTTTTACACATCAGTTTGTTGCAGTCGGGCTTTCAACTTGTTGAGATTTAGTTACTGCATATTGCGCCATTCTCATTCGGTTCTGCTCGAATACTTCATGACAAGGGGGGGACGGTTCCCCTTGGTGGTTTTGGGGTAAGAAAAGAGGGCGAGCAATGTGCTCGTCCCTACTTTTACTATACATATTAAACGACTTCTTATATATTCAGTGACTCGTAGGAATCCTTGAGAATATTATAAGAATTGCGCAACTTTTCAACCTCGTCGTCCGTAAGATTAAGCGGAAGAATTTTTCTCACGCCGTTGCGGTTTACATAAGCAGGTAAGCCGAGATAAACATCACGCAAACCGTACTCGCCGTTGAGTCTTGACGATACGGTAATAACGCTGTTTTCGTCGCCGAAGATAGCCTTTGTTATTCTGACAAGGCTCATACCGATACCATAGTATGTCGCACCCTTGAGTTTAATAACCTCTGCGCCCGAATACTTAACCTTTTCGATGATTTCCTCAATATCCTCACGCTTGTAATCACCGTTGAAGCGTTCGTCGGTAAAGAATTCCTCAACGTTCTTTGTTGAAAGGTTAAGCTGGCTGAACGGTACAAATTCGCTGTCGCCGTGCTCACCTATAACATAGCCGTGAACTGAATGAGGGTCTGCCTGAAAATAATTGCCCACAAGATAGCGAAGTCTTGCGGTATCGAGCGTTGTACCCGAGCCGATTACTCTGTTTGCAGGGAAGCCCGAAAGCTCATAGGTTATTCTCGTCATAACGTCAACCGGATTTGATGCAACGAGGAAAATACCGTTGAAGCCCGAAGCAACAATTTTTCCGATAAACGACTTGAAGATTGCAACATTCTTATTAAGCTGGTCAAATCTTGTTTCGCCCGGCTTTCTTGAGCCTGCCGAGGCAGTGATTACAACCAAGTCGGCATACTGACAATCCTCGTACGAGCCTGCACGAATTTTCATATGAGACGAGCTGAAGCAAAGACCGTGATTAAGGTCCATAGCCTCACCCTTTGCTCTGTCCTCGTTAATATCAATCAAAATAAGCTCATTACACAAATCACTGTTAAGCAAAGCGTAAGCATAGCTCATACCAACCATACCGCAGCCTACAAGTGCAACTCTTCTGTTAGCCATATAAATCCAACCCTTCAATCTATTTCAGTTTTTATATTTGTTATTCATTGTTTATGTTTTAGCAATTATGCTACTGTATATTCTATATCCTCGCAGTTATATTGTCAACAAATTAACAATAACCGACATAAATTTCGCCCTTTGCAACAAAAAGATTGCAAAAAGCGAAAAATAATTGTGCGAGTTTATCACAAATTGCCGATTACAACTGTTCTGCGATAGAATAAATAAGCTCTTTTGTCTTATCCCAGCCAAGACACGGATCGGTGATTGACTTACCGTAAACGCCGTCCTCAACCTTTTGACAGCCGTCCTCGATATAAGATTCAATCATAAAGCCCTTAACCATCTTCTTGATATCATCACTATGGCGCATTGAATGAAGCACCTCGTTTGCAATACGAACCTGCTCCCAATACTTTTTGCCGGAATTCGAGTGGTTTGTGTCAATAATAACGGCAGGATTTTTGAAGCCTGCGTCAAGATACATTCCTGCAAGCTGCATCAAATCCTCGTAGTGATAGTTTACGTGATTAATGCCGTGCTTGTCCACACTTCCTCTGAGAATAACGTGAGCAAATTCATTGCCCTTTGATTCAACCTCCCAGCCTCTGTAAAGGAAGGTATGACCCGACTGCGCCGCCTTAATTGCATTGAGCATAACCGAAAGGTCGCCCGAGGTAGGATTTTTCATTCCGACAGGGATATTAAGCGCAGATGATACAAGTCTGTGCTCCTGATTTTCAACACTTCTTGCGCCTACCGCAACATACGAAAGAAGGTCTGAAAGGTATCTGTGATTTTCGGGATAAAGCATTTCATCGGCACAGGTAAGTCCTGTCTGCTCGATAGCGTCCTTATGGAGATTACGAACCTCGATAATACCGTGAAGCATATCGGGTTTTTCATCGGGATTGGGTTGATGAAGCATTCCCTTGTAGCCTGCGCCGGTTGTACGGGGCTTTCCGGTATAAATTCTCGGGATAATCAAAATTTTATCCTCAACCTCTTTTTGAACGTCGGCAAGACGATGAATATAGTCCAAAACCGAATCGGCTCTGTCGGCTGAACACGGTCCGATAACAAGAGCGAGCTTGTCGCTTTCGCCGTTGAAGACCTTTGCAATCTCAATATCTCTTGCTTCTTTTTTTGCAACTGCCTCGGCAGAAAGCGGATATTGTTCCTTAATTTCCTTCGGTACAGGAAGCTTTCTGTTAAAGCTTGTGTTAATCATATTGTCCATATTTTCACCTCATTAGTTTGTTATCCGTAATATTTTAGCACTGTTGACAAAATTAGTCAACTTTTTTAATTCTGATAATTTTTGCGTCAAAAGGATTATATAATTCAAGCGAAAGACCGCCGCTCATAAGATACGCTCCCGAATGCACAAATTCCCTGCCGTCAACGGTGTAGGAATACCTCGATTTTTCGTCAAGCCCTCTTAAATTCAGCGTCTTGTGATGACGGTTGTCAAGAGTCAGTGCCGTTGTCATAACAAACAAAACAGCCTCGTTGTCGCCCACATATTCATTCGCCCAATAGCCGTGAGCACTCTCGTTTCTCAAACGGTACAATCTGCCGAGCTGAACAATCGGGCGAATTTCCTTGTAAAGCGCAATATACTTCTTTGCTTTTTCCATATCCTGCTCACTGTATTCGTTGAGATTTGCGCCAATAGACAGACTGCCCTGCATTGACGACGCAAAGCGGAAATCAAGTGACACGGGACGACGGTTATCGTTCCAATCGGTTACCCACGCACGCATACATTTAACAGGATAAAGCATCGAAAAGCCCTGCTGAATAATAAGTCGGTCAAGCGGGTCGGTGTTGTCGGATGTCCAAACCATATCGAAGTGACCGAGCGCACCCAAATCCGCTCTACCGCCACCCGAAGCGCACGCCTCAAGCTGTAAATAAGGATATTTTTTCTTTAGCCTGTCGGCAATTCTGTACACGGCTTCGGTATGTCTGAGCCAAAGCTCCTGTGCGTTTTCGAGATTTTCTGCGCCGACCTCCGAAAACGGACGGTTCATATCCCATTTGATATAGCGAATATTATGTTTTTGGAGCATTTTATCCATACAGTCAAAAACGTACTGTTCGACCTCCGGCTTTGTAAGATTAAGCACAAGCTGATTGCGAAGCTCGTTGCTTTCTCTCGTCGGATAATGATAAATCCAATCGGGGTGCGCTCTGAATAAATCGCTGTCACGCTGTACCATTTCAGGCTCAAACCACAAGCCGAAGTCCATACCGAGCGTATTTACGCCGTCGATAAGCTCGTCAAGTCCGTTGGGGAATTTTTCCTCATTAACAAACCAGTCGCCAAGACCTGCGCAGTCGTTATTTCGTTTTCCGAACCAGCCGTCGTCCATAACGAAAAGCTCGCATCCAAGCTCCGCCGCCTTTTTCGCAAGCTCAAGCTGACCTTTTGTATTAACATCAAAAGCCGTAGCCTCCCACGAATTATACAAAACGGGGAGCGGCTTTTCGGCATAAGCACAGGGCAGAATATGGCTTATTGCAAAGCGGCTCATCTCGTTACTCATATCGGCAAAGCCGTTTGATATTCCCATATAAACGCAGGGTGTTTCAAGCTCCTGTCCTGCTTTAAGAGTATATGAAAAGTCAAAATCGTTCACGCCGAGCATTGCCCTCGTTATTCCCTTGAAATCACGCTGAACCTCAACCTTAAAGCTTCCGCTGTAGCCGAGTGCGGCGTAGTAAACCGTGCCGAAGTCCTCATTTGCGCCCTGATGTGCAATAAAGGTAGGCTGATTAGTATGCCCCGTTGTTCCCTTGCGACTTTCAAACACAACGCTTCCTGCTTTAAGCGTTTCTCCTTCAAGCTGAAATTCACCGCCCCAGCTTCCGTTTGTGTTTATCACCTCATACGGCATTTCACTCGGCAGACTGATTTCTGCCGACATCATTTTTTCAATCAAAATATC
>CAMFQI010000021.1 GCA_945980015.1 uncultured Eubacterium sp.
TAATACTTCGTATAGCCGTATTCCTTTTCGTACGTCGCCTTTTGCTCGGCTTCAAATTTTTCGCCGTCAAACGCCAAGATTTTTGAGCCTGCCTTAATCACCTTGCCACGCTGCGAAACATTGAAGGAATTTGTGCAAAGCTTCTTTTCTTCGCCATCGGATTTTATGAGATAATAGCTGACGTCCGTGTTATCAAGGCAGTTTGATATGCCCTCGCTTTGGTAAACAAGAACGGTGTCTTTTCCATTATAAGTATAGATATCGCAAAAATATTTGCTCTCCTCAACCGCAATATAATTACCGCTTCTGTCCTCCTTGCGCTGACTTACGCTTCTGCGGTAAACAAGCATAAGCTCATTCACTCCGTCTGCGTTAAAATCAACCAAATTAACACCGGCAACGCCGCTTAAGTAAGGCATTTTTGAATCTGTCACAAGCTCACAGACGCCGTAATTTTTGCTGTACTCGTCCACGAGTGAACGATATGCGGTGTTCATTGCGTTTTTCTGAGTTACGCCGCTTGCGTTGACAGGTTTTGCGCCGCCCTCGGCATCTGTTGAAAATCTATCGATTTCGCTGAGCGTTCGCTCAACGGTGTTAGAAGCGGCTGTTTCACGAAGCACGGCAACTCTTATACGCTCGAAGCTATCGGTAGCGTCCCTTTTGTGAAGCGCATACGTTGTACTCTCAGGGTCGTACGAGGCAGTCGTTTTCTTCTTAAATTCCTTGCCCGAAAGACGAAGCAGGGTAACCTGACTTATGTCGCTTTCGTTATGCTCGGCAATGAAATATTCGTCGCCGTCGCTGTAAAGCGAGAAGAAAATATCCTCCTCACGACTGCTTCCCATAGGCAGACTTTTTGCATAAAGCTGCGTGCGTTCATCACCCGAAAAGCCCCAAACTTCCGCAAAATATAAATCGTTATCGTTGTAAATCAGCATAAGCTCGCTTTTGCCGTCGTCATTAAAATCAATCTGACGTGCAACGCAAAGACCTGTCAGCATACAGCCCTTTACCTCGTACTCGCTGTTCATAAATTTATAGTTCGCCGTACCATAGCGTTCGATATATTCATAGCAAACCGCACTCGCAGACCTGTTATATTTGTCCTGCTTTGAGTTCGATTTGCCCGCAGTTGTCATAACGCAGGTAACGATTATGATAATCATAACGATAACAACAACTGCAAGACCGACAATACCGGTCAGCACAGGATTTTTGTCTCTGTTGCCCTTTTTTGAAAGAGATGCGATTTTCTTTGCAAAAAGCAGAATGTTTACGCCGATTACGGAAATGACGTATTTCAAGGCTGACAGTATCTTTTTGAAATCGACATTTTCTGTTAACCGTGCAAGCGTGCTTTTTTGAACCTTGACGTTTCCCTGCTCGTCGAAGTCGTCGTCAAAGTAGTTATAACGCTTTTTCATAATCGTCACCTCCTCAAAAATCAACAGTAATTAAACAGTATTTTACAGAAATAATACCATATTATGAACAAAATAGCAATATTTGTTTATTTTATGAATTAAAGTCGGTTGATATTTGCTTGACAGCGTTATACGGCGAGTAATCCCAACGGTCGATGTGATTGCCTTTTATGTAGTATTTAAGCTCCTGATTTTTTATTTCGTTTTCAAACGCCTCAACGATTACGAGCTTAATTTTCATCTTCTCGCTCATTATTGATTTTATGAAAACAGACACCTGCTGACCCGGCTGAAGCTCGCCGTAAGGCTCGGCAAGACCCGCTAAATTAGGCGTCAGCTCAACAAATACGCCGTATTCCTCAACGCTTCTCACAATGCCGGTTACCGTTTCGCCCGCACTGAAAAGACGGGCGTTTTCCTCCCACGTTCCGAGAAGCTCCTTGAGAGAAAAGGTCAGTCTGTCGCCCTCTCTTTTGCGCAATACCGCCTGTATAAGCTGGCCGACATATACTCTCTGCGACGGATGATTTATGCGTGAAACCGAAAGCATATCAATGGGAATAAGTGAATTTATTCCTGCTCCGATATCAATAAATACTCCGAAGCTTTCGATATGCGTAACCTTTGCCGCAATGATATCGCCGCAAGCGAGCTTGTCTGTGTAGCTTTTCTTACATTCAAGCTGAACCTCTCTGCGTGACAAAACGGCATACGGCATTTGCGCTTCGTCATATTCGATAGCCTTGATTTTGAACGCAACGAATTTGTTTACTCTGCTGATAAGCGCAATATCACGCACGCTTGCGTCTTCAATTCCTATCGCACCCTCACAACGTGGAATTATTCCGTTGATAATTCCCAAATCAATATGCAAGTTATGTTCACTGTCGCAAAGCACGACTCTGCCCTCGATTATCTCACCGCTTTGCATTGAGGTCAACGCCTCCTCAAGACTTGCAAATTTTTTCTCGGTACGTCTGATACCCTCCGGTAAATACTTCATTGTGACCCTTCCTTTTATGTTTTTTATCAATAGTTCATTTTATGACGAAATGCATTCAAATATGTTATTGATAATGGCAATAAATGGTGGTATAATATATAAGATTATTTTATATTAGCACAAGGCAGGTTGATACCGTGAATATTCAAATCGGAGACAGACTGACTATGAAAAAGCCGCATCCCTGCGGAAGCAAGGAATTCGAGGTACTGCGCATAGGCGTTGATTTCAAAATCAAGTGCCTGGGCTGTGACCACATTGTGACAGTACCGAGAAATAAGATAGAAAAAAACATCAAAGCCGTAGTATCGGCAGAGCAAAAATAAGCGAGGACATTGTATGATAGAAAAGCTTGAAGAGGTAGAAAAGCGCTTTGACGAGGTGAACGAATTAGTTTGCCAAGGCGACGTTATTGCGGATATGGAAAAATACACCGCACTGATGAAGGAATTGAAGCAGCTTACCCCGATTGTAGAAAAATTCAGAGAATACAAAAATGCTAAGGCGACCAACGAGGAAGCGAGAGAAATGCTTTCCGACAGCTCACTTGACGACGATTTTGCCAAAATGGTAAAGGAGGAATTTGAACAGAGCAAGCAGGATATTGAGCGTATAAACGAGGAACTCAAGGTGCTTCTTCTTCCGAGAGACCCCAACGACGACAAAAACGTTATTGTTGAAATAAGAGGCGGTGCAGGAGGTGAGGAAAGTGCGCTGTTTGCAGGCGTGCTTTACCGTATGTACAGTATGTACGCAGAATCAAAGGGCTTCAAGACCGAGGTGCTTTCCGCAAGCGAAACAGGACTCGGCGGCTATAAGGAAATAAGCTTCAGCATAACAGGTGACGGCGCTTATTCAAGGTTTAAGTTTGAGTCGGGCGTTCACCGTGTTCAGCGTGTTCCCGAAACGGAGAGCCTGGGCAGAATTCATACGTCAACTACGACTGTTGCCGTTTTGCCGGAGGCTGAGGAGGTTGACTTTGAGATACTTGATAAGGATTTGCAGGTTGATACGTTTCGTGCTTCGGGCGCAGGCGGTCAGCACATAAACAAAACCTCATCGGCAATCCGCATTACACACATTCCGACAGGCACGGTTGTTGAATGTCAGGATCAACGCTCACAGCATCAAAACAGAGAAAAAGCAATGCTTGTGCTTCGTGCAAGACTGCTTGACGCCGAGAGAGCAAAGCAGGACGCCGCCATAGCGGGCGAGCGTAAGGCACAGGTCGGAACAGGCGACAGAAGTGAGCGTATAAGAACATATAACTACCCACAGGGCAGAGTGTCAGACCACAGAATTAATCTCACGCTTTATAAATTGGAGGCAATACTCAACGGCGATATGGACGAGCTTATCGATGCACTCATCACCGCAGATACGGCAGAAAAGCTCAAGGCACAAAGTGAATCGTAACATTGTATAACTCTGATTGAATCCCTCAGTCACTTCGTGACAGCTCCCTTTAACAAGGGAGCCTTAATCTAGCCTCTCTTATCAAAGGGAGGTGGCAGCGAGGTACGAGCTGACGGAGGGATTCATATAACAAACCTAACAAATCAAGGAGAATTTGAGTTTGAATTACAAGCACAACCCAAATTTAACCGAATATGCCAAAACATTGAGAAAAAATATGACCAAAGAAGAACGTCATTTATGGTATGATTTTCTCAAAAATTATCCGGTCAGATTTTTAAGACAGAAGGTTATTGACGACTATATAGTGGACTTTTATTGTTCAAAGGCGAGGCTTGTAATTGAGCTTGACGGTTCACAGCATTATGAAAATTCAGGTTTACTTAAAGACAAAATACGAACTCAACAAATTGAAAAACGCAATCTAACTGTATTGAGAATACCGAATAATGAGGTTATGAACAATTTTGACGGTGTTTGTGAGTATATAGACAATTATGTAGCTGAATCCCTCAGTCAGCATAGCTGACAGCTCAAGTTACGGGATACGTTACTTTGTGATTTTGGTTGAATCCCTCAGTCACTTCGTGACAGCTCCCTTTGACAAGGGAGCCTTGGTGTTCAAAATATTCAGCCTCCCTTGTCAAAGGGTGCGGGTGTCCGGTGGACACCTCTGCGCCATAGCGCAGAAGCACCGACCGAGCCGGCAGGCGAGACGGGACAGCGAGGTACGAGCTGACGGAGGGATTCAAAAACGAAACACACAACAAAAAGAAGAATGAATATGCAGACGAAGATTTTATCTACAAGTGAATATGACATTGCGCTGGCGGGTGAAATCATTGCAGGCGGCGGTCTTGTTGCGTTTCCGACCGAAACAGTGTACGGCTTGGGCGCAAATGCGCTCAACGAAGAAGCCGTAAAAAAGATATACCTTGCAAAAGGGCGACCGAGCGACAATCCACTCATTGTCCACATAGCGAAAAAAGAGGACATTTATCCGCTTGTCGACGAGGTTACGCCGAAGGCTAAAGCACTTATCGACGCATTTTTCCCTGCTCCGCTTACGATTATACTGAAAAAGTCGAAGCTAATCGGAAATGTCGTCAGCGGCGGTCTTGATACCGTTGCGGTTCGTATGCCGAAAAACGAGACTGCACGCAGGCTGATAGAAAAAAGCGGCTGTCCGATTGCCGCGCCGAGTGCAAACACTTCGGGTCTTCCGTCACCTACAAGGGCGAAATATGTTGTCGACGATATGATGGGCAAGATTGACGCAATAATTGACGGCGGCGACTGTGAATTCGGAGTTGAGAGCACAGTCATAACGCTTGCAACCGACGTACCCACTCTGCTTCGTCCGGGAGCCGTAACAAAGGAAATGCTCGAAGATGTTATTGGGGAAATATACGTTGCTCCCGCCGTGCTTGAGGGTATGGCAGAAAACGAGACTGCCGCTTCTCCCGGTATGAAATACAAGCATTATTCACCGAAAATAAGGGTTGTTATGGTACAGGGTACAAAGGAGCAGTACGAGGATTTTGTCAACTCAAAAACGGATTGCGCTGCGCTTTGCTTCGACGGTGATGATATAAAAATACCTAAAATCACCTACGGAAACGAAAGCGACGAGCTTGCACAGGCAAGGGAGCTTTTTGAAGCACTCAGGGAGCTTGACGACTTCAAGGTCAAAAAGGTTTATGCAAGAGCACCCGGCAAAAACGGAGTTTCCATGGCGGTATATAACCGACTGATACGAGCTTGCGGCTTTGATGTTATCGACCTTACAAAGCCCTTTACCGTCGGCATTACGGGACAGACGGGAGCAGGCAAGGGCTACGTTTGTGAAAAGCTCAGGCAATACGGCTTTGAGGTTATCGACTGCGACAAAATTGCACGAGATGTAACTAAAAAGGGCGAGAGCGTTTTGAATGTGCTTGCCGAAAAATTCGGAAACGATATTCTCGTAAACGGCGTCCTTGACAGGAAGCTGCTTGCAAAAAGAGCCTTTGCAACGAGGGAAAAAACAGATTTGCTCAACTCGATTTTGCACCCGATTATAAGAGAAAAATGCATTTCGCTTGCAAAGGGAATTTGTGTGCTCGACGCACCGCAGCTTTTTGAAGCGAATATGCAGGGCGACTGCTACAAGGTAATTGGAGTTGTCGCAAACGAGGATATAAGAATAAAACGAATTGTCGCAAGGGATAATATTACCGTTGAACAGGCAAAGCAAAGAATGGCGGCACAGTATTCGCAGGAGTATTTTTTGGACAACTGCGACCTTGTAATATACAACAACGGCGAAAGCCTTGATACACAAATAGAAAATATTTTGGAGGTTATTCTATGAGTGAAAAAACTAAGCAGTTAAAGGATATGCTTTTTAACAAAAAGGAAAACGGCGTCGACTTTATGGACGATGAGGAATTAAGAGAATGCGACGATTTCTGCGAGGGCTACAAGGAATTTCTTGCAGAATGTAAAACGGAGCGTGAGGTTGCCGCTTGGGTTGAGGAAATCGCTCAGGCTAACGGCTATCAGCGTTTTGACGAGTTCGGCGAAGCATTGGAGCCGGGCGAAAAGGTTTACTATATGAACAGGGGCAAGGCGATTATTCTTTGCGTTAAGGGAAGAAGAAGCATCAAGGACGGCGTAAGAATTTCCGCCGCTCATATCGACAGTCCCCGTCTTGATTTGAAGCAGTGCCCTGTTTACGAGCAGGAGGGCTTGGGATTTTTCAAAACGCATTATTACGGCGGTATAAAAAAGTATCAATGGACGGCTATTCCGCTTTCGCTTCACGGCAGAATTTGTAAAAATGACGGTACCTTTGTCGACATTCGTATCGGTGAAGAAGCAGGCGAACCGAAGTTTTGCATTACCGATATTCTCCCACATTTGGGAAGCGAGCAGATAAGCCGCAAGGCAAACGAGCTTGTCAAGGGCGAAGAGCTTAATGTTGTTATCGGCTCACGTCCGTTTAAGGACGACGAGGAAAGCGAACGTATAAAGCTCAATTTACTCAACCTTTTGTATGAAAAGTACGGCATTGTTGAGCGTGATTTTCTCTCTGCCGAGCTTGAGTTAGTGCCTGCGTTTACGGTTGACGATATCGGCTTTGACAGAAGTCTTATCGGCGGCTACGGTCATGACGACAGAGTTTGCTCATATCCCGCATTACAGGCTATTCTCAACATTGACGACGCACCGGAGTACACCGCAATTACGGTGCTCACCGACAAGGAGGAAACAGGCTCCGACGGAAACACAGGTCTTAATTCGTCGTATCTCAAATATTTTATAGAGGATTTGGCTCGTCTTGAGGGCTACGAGGGTAGGGATGTGCTTCGTAATTCAAAGTGCCTGAGTGCCGATGTAAATGCGGCTTACGACCCGACGTGGTCATCCGTTTTTGAAAAGAATAACGCAAGCTTTATTAACAATGGCGTATGTGTAACAAAATTCACAGGCTCACGAGGAAAAAGCGGAACATCCGACGCAAGCGCAGAATTCTGCAGTTGGGTAAAAACGAAGCTTGAAGAAAACAACGTTTTGTGGCAGACAGGCGAGCTCGGAAAGGTTGACGGTGGAGGCGGCGGAACCGTCGCAATGTATATCGCAAATATGGACGTTGACACGATTGATGTGGGCGTTCCCGTACTCTCGATGCACTCGCCGTATGAGATTGTTTCAAAGATTGACGTTTATATGGCTTATAAGGCATTTTTGACATTCTTTACAAAATAAATAGAACGTAAAAAAGCGGACTGTCCATTTTTCAGACAGTCCGTAATTATTTGTATTCTGTTTTAGGAATCGTAAAAGGTTTGTCCTTTTTCTGTTTCAATTCTCTGCGTTAAAGGATATTCAAAGCAGGGATTTGTCTTTAGAATATCGGCATAAAGCCTTGCTTCGTATTTTGCCATATTCAAATCGTGGAGAATATAGTTTCCGCAGTTTTGGGGATTTGCGCCGGGTACAACATCGTCATAGTCTGCGCAAAATTCATATGCACGGATAAGAAGCGGCAAAATCTCCTGCGGTGCAGGACGACCTTTCACTATAAGATAACATCCTGTAAGACAGCCCATAGGTCCCCAGTAAATAATCCTGTCCTTCCACTCCTCGTCGTTGCGCAAAAATGTTGCGATTATATGCTCGATAGTGTGCATAGCATTAGGGTGAATAGCAGGCTCGATATTCGGCTTTTTCATTCTTATGTCAAAGGTAGTTGCCGTTTCGTTTCCGAGCGTATCAACTCTCGATTCGTAAATTCCGGGAACTATTAGGTTATGGTCAACCTGAAAGCTGGGTATTAAATCCATATTTTTCTCCTGTGATTTTACTTAATCTCTACTATCCATCCCTCAGGAGCTTCAATTTCGCCCATTTGAATACCCGTAAGAGTGTCGTAAAGCTTCTTTGTAATCGGACCCATTTCGTCCATACCCGACGGGAAGCAGATTTCTTCGCCGTGGTCAACAATCTTTCCAACCGGTGAAATAACTGCGGCAGTACCGCAAAGTCCACACTCTGCGAAGTCCTTAAGCTCGTCCTTGTAAACCTCTCTGTGCTCAACAGTCATACCGAGATAATGCTCGGCAACATACATAAGCGAGCGGCGTGTGATTGACGGAAGAATCGAATTCGATTTAGGAGTAACAAGCTTGCCGTCCTTTGTGATAAAGATAAAGTTTGCGCCGCCTGTTTCTTCAACCTTTGTTCTTGTTTGAGGGTCGAGGTACATATTTTCGTCGAAGCCCTTTTCGTGAGCGTCAACAATGTTATAAAGCGACATAGCGTAGTTAAGACCTGCCTTAATATCGCCTGTGCCGTGAGGTGCGGCTCTATCAATGTCGGAAACACGAATTGTAATCGGCTTTGCGCCGCCCTTGAAATAAGGGCCAACCGGTGTTGTAAAAATTCTGAACTGAAATTCGTTTGCAGGCTTAACGCCGATGATTGAATCATAGCCGAAAACGAACGGTCTTATGTAGAGCGTTGCGCCTGAGCCAAACGGAGGAACATAAGCCTCGTTAGCCTTTACAACCTTTTTTACGGCGTCAATAAACTGTTCCTCGGATACCGGCGGAATTTTAAGTCTGCGGCAGGAGTCAGCAAGTCTTTGAGCGTTCATATCGGGACGGAAGCAAACAGTTCTGCCGTCCTTTGTTGTATAAGCCTTCAAGCCCTCAAATACTGTCTGCGCATACTGAAGAACACAGGCACATTCGCTCATAGTGATATTAGGGTCGTCGGTCAAAGCGCCCTCGTCCCACTTTCCGTCCTTGAACCACGAAACGTATCTGTAATCCGTCGGCATATAGCCGAAGCCGAGGCTTGACCAGTCAATATTTTTCTTTTCCACAATAACATCTCCTAAGTTTTAGTTTGCTTTAATGGAAATATTATACCACTTTGAAAAATAATATCAATACCCCCAAGGCATAAATATACTGCTGTCTCTTATACACATCTGACGCTGCCGACGAAGGCTTAGG
>CAMFQI010000022.1 GCA_945980015.1 uncultured Eubacterium sp.
GTACAAGGGAGATAACCTGCGATTTATCGGTATGAGCGTCCTCACGCTTCACATTGAAATATGATTCAAACGGGAGTGCCGTTTCATCGTCAAAAAGTGAGCTTTGAGATTGCATATCGGCTTCATCCGTTATCTCGGTAACCGTGCGTGCGTCTGAAGATACGGGAGTAACACTTGTTTTTGAAAACGCCTCAACGGCCGCCATAGGATCGGTAAGCTCATCGTCGTCATCATCAAGCTCGATAATTGCAGGCTCGTCAATTTCCTCGGCTTTGAGCACATCGCCACTTTCGTCTTCGTCCGGCTCAGCTTCAGTCTCGAGTGTCATCGGCTCTGATTCCTCCTGCTCAGGCTCGTCGTCGATTATTTCAAAATCGTCCTGTACGTCCTCATTTTCGTTTTCGGGCTCGTCTGCAATCTCGTACGCCTGCTCATTTTCAGCAGCTTTTTCCTGTATATGCTCAATTACTACCTCGCTCGGAATTGAGCTTGAAACATCTTCGATTTCTTCCTTAAGGCTTGCAACATCATCATCGATATCGTCAACGTCCCTTTGAGCCTGCTTTGTATCCTCGTTGCTTGTATCAAGATTTGCACTGTTCAGTGCCTCAAGCTCGGCATTATAAAGCGACTTAACCTTTTCTATAAATTCCTTTGCGTCACTCTTTATAGTATTTGTCAAAATCTCATAGGCTTCCTTTTCAGCCTTTGACCTTGATATAAGATCCTCGCTTATCTGCTTTGCCTGATCAAGAATATCCTGCGCTACAATCTTTGCGGAATTGATTGCCTCGTTTGCTTTATTTTGGGCATTCGTAATAATCTCGTTTGCTTCGTTTGTTTTATCTTCGATAAGAGTGGAGGAATATTCTCTTGCACTTGAAATAATCTTATCTGCCTCAGCCTTTGCGTTTGATACCGTCAAATCGGCCTCCTGTCTGCTTTTTTCAAGAAGTGCAGTTGATTCTTCGTTTGACTCTTTTTTTATCTTTTCTGCCATTTTTTCGGCGGTAACAAGCGCTGTTTTGATTGCGTTTTCCTCAAGTCGATATTCCTCAATCTTTGAAGCCAAAAGCTCCATTTTGTGATAAAGCTCCTCGCTCTCCTTTTGGTAAGCGTCAATAGTGAGTGCGCACTCGTTTATTACAGAGTCAACCTCCTTAGTGTTATAGCCGTTTTGAGTTACGGCAAAATCAAGCTGTCTGATTTCCTTTGAACTAATCATATTCTCATCCCTCCAAAATTAATTTGCAAACATTCCGTTGCTTTCAAGCTCATCAATAAGGTCGCCCATAACATCAACATTATAAGGCGTAATGATATATGTTGAGTTTGCAACGCGCTTAATTTGACCGTTATTTGCATAAGCAACGCCGGAAAGAAAATCCAAAAATCTTCTTGCTACATCACGGCTTGCACTCTCCAAATTAAGCACAACTGTTCGTCTTGCATTAAGGTTGTCGGCGATTGAAGCCGCTTCATCAAATGCCTCCGGCTTTACCAAAACAACCTGAAGCTGTGCAGTTGTGTGAATGTTCACAACCTTATCATTTTTTTGGCGGCGGGAGGAGAAATCATTTTTTTCCTCTCTTTCGATAATCGGCGTAGGCTCTGCTTCCTTACGTCGTCTGCGAGGCGGCTTCAAGCCGTCATCCGCATTGTCGTAGAAATCGTCGAAATCGTCTGCGTCCTCTGTCATAATGTCCTTAATTTTGTCAAATAATCCCATCTTTTCACACCTCGTCAGCTTTTTATTAAACGTATTTTCTAGCTCCGAAAATTGCAGAGCCTACTCTTACTATATTGGAGCCTTCAATAATTGCCTGCTCATAATCTGCGCTCATTCCCATAGACAGAATGTCCATATTAACGCCGCAGTAATTCTTTTCTTTAATTTCAAGGAATTTGTCGTGCATTTTTGAAAAATATCGCCTTGCCTCAGTCTCATCGCAAATCGGCGGAATAGTCATAAGACCCTTGATATTAACATTTTCAAGCTCGGCAATCTGAAGCAAAAGCTCCTCAAGAACGCCAATATCACAGCCGCTTTTTGACTCCTCGTTGCCGATATTGACCTCGACTAAAATGTTCGCCGTTGCACCAACCTTACGAAAGCCCTTGTCAATTTCCTTTGCAAGCTTCAGGCTATCGACCGATTCAATCATATCGACCTTACCTGCGATATACTTAATTTTGTTTGTTTGAAGATGACCTATAATATGCTTTTCTACTCCGTCAAGATGAAGTGTATCAAGCTTTGAGCAATATTCCTGTACCCTGTTTTCGCCTATCAAATCGGCGCCGTCGTCCAAAACGGGATTAATATATTCGCACTCAACCGTCTTTGTTACGCACATAAGACGAACATCATCGGCACTTCTGCCTGCCTTAACGGCGGTTTCGGCAACATCGTTTTTTATTCGCCTGTAGTTTTCAAGAGTAGCTTTTACTCTGTTTTCATCAAGTATAAACCTTTCCATCCTCCAAATCCTTTCCCTGTGTAATTATCTTATCGTAAAGGCGAATTCCCTTTGAATCAGAGGAATCATATTCAACCAATACGTAATCATTTTCACTGTAAATAACGTTTACCTGCCTGAATTTCACCTGGCTTGCAATAAGAACATAAACGCCCTTTTTTTCATCAACAACGTGAAGTGCATTGGCAGGAACCTTTATTCCCTCGTATTTTTTCAGTCTGATTTCGATATCGGCGCAACGAAGCTCGGCAATAGCCTCGTTCATCTCGTTGCACATAAGCACCAAAAGAGTTTCCTTTTCGTTAAGCTCAGGCTCTGCACCTGCTACGATTTTTGCTTTCAGTACTGTATTGCTGTCGCCCTTCAAGACAACCTCAACATAACTGCCGTTTTGAAGATTTTTTACTTTTTCACTGTCAACAAGTGCCTGAAGATACCAATTGTAATCCGTAATAACCTTGCCGATATTACTGCTTTGAGTAACGGTTGAGGAGTCGATTTTTTCCTTAACCGCCTTAAAATCGTCAACGCTCATATCAACGGCATTCTTATAATCAACGATATTCTCAAAGCCGTCGGTATAGGTGCTGAAAATACCGGAAGAATCGGTTGTTATATATTTTTTCGGAGCGACTGCACCGTACTGAGTAAGCTCGTTTGTCAGGCCTGTGATATAAGACTGCAAATCAACCTGCTCGCCTATTAAAATTTGACGGCGTATAAGCACGGAATTTAGATTTTCCTTTTCTTCGTCAATACTGTTTTTGTCAAGGCTCAAAGCATAATCGACAACCTTTTGCTCAATATCCTTATCAATTATTTCCAAATCTGCGGATTGACCTACGGTTTGGGCATCAAGGCTTTCGTACTGTTCAAGCTGACGGCTCAGCTCATGGTATTTTGAATAGCTAACCGCCTCCTGCTCGGACGAAAAAACCATCGCAACGCTTCCGCCCTTTTTTATTTTGTCACCGTTACTGCAGCCTACAACTGTTATTCCGTCGCCGTTATCGGAAATTACCGTCTCGTTTCTTACTACAAGAGCATTTGTGCTTATTTTGTCATAAACCGTGGACATACCGGCAGTTTGAGTTTTCAGTTCAATATGAGTTACACTGTAAACCTCGGCACAGAATACACCGAGAATTATGAATATAAAAATAACCAATGCAAGATTACCCTTATTCACATTTTGCAATAGCTTTTTCATACTGAACTCCTTTCGTTATAGTTAAATTCAACTTTCTAAAAATTCTTTTGAAAGTACAACGGCTTTTTCAACAAGACTCTCGTTTGAAAGCTCGTCGGCGTATAGCCAGCGTATATTTTCGTTTTTTCTAAACCACGTAAGTTGACGCTTTGCATATCGACGTGTTGACTGCTTCAAGCTCTCAACTGCCTGTTCAAGAGAACACTCGCCGTTTATGTACGGCATTAATTCCTTATGACCGATTGCCTGACGTGAGGTTGAGCCGAGGCGACTGCTCATTCGCCTTGCCTCCTGCTCCAAGCCATTTTTCATCATAAGTTCAACACGTAGATTGATGCGTTCATAAAGCCTTTCTCTGTCTTTATAGCCTATGCCGATATAAAGCGCTTCATATGGGCTTTCGTTCAAGGTTGAGGCTTCGTTTTGAGCGGTTTTTGAGGTGCCGGCGTTACAAAGCTCCAAGGCTCTGATAACACGCTTTCTATTATTCGGGTGAATATCAAGCGCCGCCTTTTCGTCAGCCACCCTAAGCATGGAGTAAAGCTCCTCATTTGAATACTTTTCATATTCCCGTCTCAATTCATTATCGACGCCGACATCGGAAAATTCTATATTTTTCACAAGACTGTCAACAAACAATCCCGTACCTCCGACAATAATTGGTACATTCCCACGCTTACATATTTCGTCAATTTTTATTCTCGCCTGACTGACAAAATCGGCAACCGAAAATACCTCGTCAGGCTCCTTATATTCAACAAGATGGTGCGGTATTCCCTGCGCTTCCTCCTCGGTTACAACGGCGGTTGCTACGGGCATATACTTGTAGACCTGCATCGAGTCGGCAGAAATTATTTCTCCGCCGATTGCCTTTGCTATTTCTATACCGAGTGCGCTTTTGCCCGAAGCGGTTGCACCCACAACGCAAATGATTTTTGTTTTTTCCATTACTGAACCCTGCCGAACTGCTTTTCTATATCGTATTTTGAAAGCTTTATCATAACAGGTCTTCCGTGAGGGCAATATCTTATATCGGGATTTGAAAGCAGCTTTTTTACGAATATTTCCATTTCGTAGCGTGAGGTATAGTCGCCGCCTTTTACTGCGGCTCTGCAGGAAGCGGAGTGAAGTATCCAATCAAGCTTATCGGGAGTGATATCCGTCTTGCCGTCAAGCAGCTTTTCGGCAGTTTCCTCAATAAGTCCCGCAACGTCCTCACCGTCAAGTATCGACGGACATTCTCTTACGATAACGGTTGAATTTCCGAAATCCTCAATGAAAAATCCGCATTTTGTATAAAGGTCGATATTTTGCAAAACCGTATTGTATTCGTCAGTTGAAAGACGAACGGTAACCGGACTTAAAAGCACCTGCGAATTAATATCAAGAGACGACTTTAGCTTTTCAAAATTCATTCTCTCGTGTGCGGCGTGCTTGTCGATAATATAAAGCGAGCCTTCCATTTCAATGATAATGTAGGTTTTGAACGCCTCGCCAATCAGCTTGAAGTCGGGTATACTCTGTTTTGAAGCGTCGTCATTTACCTGTTCTGTCGGCTCAATAATTTCCGCTTTTTGTGTATTCGGTTCATCATTCTCAACCTTTGTAATTTCTGAAATATTAAAGCTGAATTTTTGAGTCGGCGGCTCATTTACAATTTGATTTTCTTTTTTTGAAAAATAATCATTATTTACGACTGAAGCACTGACGCTCCATACATCGTCGAAATCCTCTTTCTTTGTCTGAACAAAAGTTGTTTGAACAGGTGGCTCGGGCTTTGCCCAAAAATCCTGTGCAGGCTTTTGAATATTTTTGTTGAAGTGCATTTCAACCGGCGTATCGCCCACTTCAATAGCCGATTTAACCGCATAGTAAACAAGGTCAAAAACAGGCTTTTCGTTCGCAAAGCGAACCTCGATTTTTGCCGGGTGAACATTTACGTCAACAAAGGACGAATCACATTCTATATTCAAAACACAGCCGGGAAATTTTCCGACCATAATAGAATTTCTGTAAGCCTGCTCCAATGCCGCCATAGCGGTCTGCGTCTTAACAAGTCGGGAATTAATAAAGAAAAACTGCATTCCCCTGCTTTTGCGTGCCATAGACGGCTTCGTTACAAAGCCCGAAACACGCATATTGTTATTTGTGTAATCAACAGGAATAAGCGACTGTGCAAATTCCCTGCCGAACACACTGTAAATTGCATCCTTTAATTCGCCGTTGCCCGAGGTGATAAGCGTTTGTTTTCCGTCACGGATAAATCTAAACGATATTTCGGGATGACTTACGGCAATTTTTTCTACCACCGAGGCTACTGCGTTTGCTTCCGTAACGTCCTTTTTCAAAAACTTCATTCTTGCAGGAGTGTTGAAAAATATATCGGCAACGCAGATGGTTGTACCTATCGGGCAGCCCGCTTCACAAAATTCTATTTCCTGTGAGCCTGCAATCTCGTAGCGTGTTCCGACATCCTCGTCAGGCGTACGGGTCAAAAGCTGAACTCTCGCAACAGCGGCTATTGAAGCCATCGCCTCACCCCTAAAGCCGAGCGTTGCGATTTTGTCCAAATCCTCGCTGTATTTTATCTTTGAGGTTGCGTGAGGAACAAAAACCTTTCTTACCTCGCTTTTTGCAATTCCGCAGCCGTCGTCGGTAATGCGAAGATAAGTTGTTCCGCCGTTTTTAATTTCAACGATAATGCTTTTTGCACCGGCGTCAATTGAGTTTTCTATCATCTCCTTAACAACGGACGACGGTCTTTCTACAACCTCGCCTGCGGCAATAAGCTGATAAACCTCCTTTGGCAAAACATTAATTTCGGGCATATTCCTCACTTCCTTTCTGTTATAAAGTTATAAATTCAAAATCTGTCAGTCAGTAATCTCCGACACCTTTTTCTTCAAATCGTAAAGCGTTTGCATAGCCTCAATCGGAGTTAGGGTATTGATGTCGATAGTCTTTATTAGCTCAAGGATTTCATCGGTTGATTTCGTCTTGAAATTAAACTGAATATCCTCCTGCGCTTCTTCTTCAATTACGGCGTTCTCAGCCTTGAAGTCAATTTCAATCTTGTTTGCCTCAAGCTCCTTTAGGATTGCTTTTGCACGGTTTGTTACCGCCGAGGGAACGCCCGCAAGCTTTGCGACCTCAATACCGAAGCTCTGGTCTGCGCCGCCGTGGACAATTCTGCGAAGAAATGTAATATCGTCTCCACGCTTCTTTACGGCGATTGAATAGTTATTTACGCCCTTGAGCATACCCTCCATAGCGGTAAGCTCGTGATAATGAGTTGCAAAAAGAGTTTTTGCTCCGATTTTTTTAACCACATATTCAAGCACGGCACGGGCAATGCTCATTCCGTCAAAGGTTGATGTTCCTCTGCCGATTTCATCAAGAATAATAAGCGATTTATCGGTTGCATTTTTGAGGATATTCGACACCTCGTTCATCTCTACCATAAAGGTTGACTGACCTGTTGCAAGGTCGTCGGAGGCACCGACTCTCGTAAATACTGCGTCGCAAACGGATACTCTTGCACTTTTGGCGGGAACAAACGAGCCTATCTGAGCCATAATAACGATAAGTGCAGTCTGGCGCATAAAGGTTGATTTACCTGCCATATTCGGTCCCGTGATTATCGAGCATTTATTCTCATTGCAATCAAGGTATGTATCGTTAGGAACGAACGGCGAGGAGTTGAGAATAGTCTCAACAACGGGATGTCTGCCGTCCTTTATATCGAGAGTGCCGTCGGTTGTTATCTGCGGGCAGCAATAATTATTTTCAAATGCAGTCTGTGAAAGGCTTGCAATACAATCAAGAGTTGAAAGTGCCTTTGCGGTGCGTTGTATTCTTTCAAGCTCGGCGGACACACTGTTGCGAACCGAACAGAAAACCTCGTATTCAAGCGCAACGCTTCTGTCCTTTGCACCCAAAACCTTACCTTCAAGGTCCTTGAGCTCTTGAGTTATATATCTTTCGCAGTTTGTCAGCGTTTGCTTTCTTATATACGTTTCGGGAACCATATCCTTGTAGGAATTGGTTACCTCAATGAAGTAGCCGAAAACCTTGTTGTAGGACACCTTGAGCTTCGGAATACCGGTTGCTTCCTTTTCTCTCGCTTCGATTTTCGCAAGCACCTCGGAGCCGTTATTCAGGATTTCACGAAGAGAGTCAATTTCTTCATTATAGCCGTCACGTATCATACCGCCCTCTCTTACCGAAAACGGCGGCTCGTCAACAAGTGCCTCGTCAATAATTGCGAATACATCCTGAAGCTCGTCAATATTGTTGTAGATATTCTTGAGCAACGCAGTTTTGCTTGCCGACAGGCTCGATTTAATCTCGGGCAGTCTTTGAAGCGTTGAAGCAAGGGAACGAAGCTCCTTTGCATTTGCCGTACCGTAAACAACACGGCTCATCAGTCGCTCAATATCCTTTATTCCGCTAAGCAGCTCACGAACGGTATCACGAAGCATACTGTCGTCAACAAGGTGCGCAACTGCATTTTGGCGCTTAACAATCTGCGCTTCGCTCACAAGAGGTCTTTCGAGCCACGCACGAAGCTGACGCTTGCCCATAGAGGTCTTCGTTTTATCAATTACCCAAAGCAGAGAATGACGCTTGTCGCCTGTCATCATTGAGCAGGTTAGCTCAAGATTTCTCCTTGCACTTACATCAAGCTTCATAAATTCGGCTTCCTCGTAAAATTCAACCTCACTCGGAGCCTCAAGCGTATCTGTTTTTCGGTTCGATTTAAGGTAGAGAATAACTGCACCGAGAGCCGAAACAGCCGCCTTGCTTCTGCCTATTCCGAGCGAGTCAATCTCGCTTCTGTTCATATTTTGGAGAATAAGCTCGGTTGAACTATTAAAATCAAATGCCTCATCGTCCTGAAATTCAACGTCAACATTAAGCATCGACTTTGCGTATCTCAAAACATTTTCAAGACCCTCAACCGTTTTATTTGCCAAAATTTCCTTAGGTGCATAAGTTGAAAGCTGATTTATTATTTTGTTTTCCTCGTCGTCTCTTCCAAATGAGGTAATATGAAATTCGCCTGTTGATATATCGGCAAAGCATATACCGGTTTCGGTTGCATTTCTGCAAAGAGCACAAAGATAATTATTTGTACTGTCGTCAAGAATATTATTCTCAATAACAGTACCGGGAGTTATGACTCTTACGACATCTCTTTTGACTATACCCTTTGCGGTTGCAGGGTCCTCCATTTGCTCGCATATTGCAACCTTGTAGCCGTAGGACACAAGCTTTGCAATATAGGAGTCGGCACTGTGAAACGGCACGCCGCACATCGGAGCACGCTCACCCTGACCGCAATCCTTTCCTGTCAGCACAAGATCAAGCACGCCTGCCGCAACCTTGGCGTCGTCAAAAAACATCTCGTAAAAATCACCCAGACGGAAGAACAAAATAACGCCCGGATATTCTTTTTTTATTTCCAAATACTGTTGCATCATCGGCGACAGCTTCATTTCCTTTGCCATTTTGTTCACCGTCCTTAAAATTCAGAAATTATCTTGGGCTGATTCTTTTAGTGACAGCCGCCGCAGGTGCAACAATCATGTGTGCAATTACTTGCGGGGATTTCGCAGGTTGCAGGATCCTGACCGTCGAAGAACAAGCC
>CAMFQI010000023.1 GCA_945980015.1 uncultured Eubacterium sp.
ATATATACGGAGGTATAAAATATGATTAGTGCAGGTGATTTCAGAAACGGCGTTACCTTTGAAGAGGACGGAAATGTTTTGCAGGTTGTTGAATTTCAACATGTAAAGCCGGGTAAGGGTGCCGCTTTTGTAAGAACAAAGACAAAGAACGTAATTACCGGTTCGGTAGTTGAAAAGTCATACAACCCGTCGGCTAAATTCCCGACAGCTTATATCGAAAGAAAGGATATGGCTTATTCATACAGCGACGATGGACTTTACTACTTTATGGATAACGAAACATTTGATATGATTCCTGTATCGGAGGCAGATTTGCCGGATTCATTCCGTTTCGTAAAGGAAAACGACGTTTGTAAGATTTTGTCATATAAGGGCAAGGTTTTCGGCGTTGAGCCGCCTACATTTGTTACACTTGAGGTTACTGCAACAGAGCCGGGCGTTAAGGGTAATACAGCAACAAACACACTCAAGCCTGCAACCGTTGAAACAGGTGCTGAGATTCGTGTTCCGTTGTTCATCAACGAGGGCGATATGATTCGTATCGACACACGTACCTGTGAATATATGGAAAGAGCATAAGAATAAATTTTATCAATGATTTGAAAGGTTGAATTACTATGGAAACAACAGAGAGCTTGGGCTATCTTAAGGGTCTTATGGACGGTCTTGATTTGGATCCAAATAAAAAAGAAACAAAGGTATTTAATGCGATTATCAGTGTTCTTGAAAATCTTACCGAGGACATTGACGATATGACAGAAGGTCTTGAACTCGTTGCCGATCAGATTGATCAGGTTGACGAGGATTTGGCTGATTTGGAAGATTTCGTTTATGAAGACGATTATGATGATTGCGATTGCTGTGATGACGAGGAATACGAAGTAGTATGTCCTTGTTGCGGCGAGGAAATCGTTGTTGACGACGAAACTATCGAGCAGGGTAAGTTTGAATGTCCAAACTGCGGCGAGGTTTTGGAATTTGATTTCGACTGCGACGACGATTGCTGCTGCGATTGTGAGGATTGTGAATAATCAAAGGCAGTAAAAATTAGGCAAATTAAGGCGAAAAGCCTCGATTTGCCTTTTTTGTACGATTAGTATAATTCATTATTACAACAATGTGCAACTAGGGACAGTCCCTAGTTGTACAAAACAGAGGGAAAAGTATGGAATTTTTAGAGACTTTTTTTGCACAGGCAAATATTTTTGTTGTAGTTGCATTGTTCATCGTCGGCTTGATTTTCATTATCAAGGGCGGAGACTGGTTTGTTGACAGCGCAAGCTGGATTGCAGAGGTTTTGGGCGTTCCAAAGTTTGTTATCGGCGCAACGATTGTGTCGTTAGCGACTACATTACCTGAAATGATTGTATCCGTTGTTGCGGCGGCGGACGGCAAGGTTGATATGGCGGCAGGTAACGCCGTAGGCTCCGTTACTGCAAATACTGCAATGATAATGGGTATTTTTATCGTGTGTATGCCGTTTGCGGTAAAACGCAAGGAATTTGCGCCAAAGGCTCTTATGATGCTTGCGGCTACCATTGCACTTACGCTCGGCTCTGCACTCACCGGCTTGATTGATGTTCCCGGTCTTGAGGGTAAGTATCACACCCTTTCGACAGTAGGCGTAGTTATTCTCTTTATCATCTTCATTGCGTTCTTTATCGAAAACTTTATTTCTATGAAGAACAGTTCGGTTCAGATTGAGCCAAGTCCGGATAATATCGGCTTGCAGGAGGAGGATGATATCGTTCCTACCAAAGAAAGCGCAACCGGCTCTGACTGGGTAAAGAACATCGTTATGTTCGTTGTGGGTGCGGTTTGTATCGTTATCGGAGCTCAGCTTCTTATAAACGGCGGAACAAGAATTGCAAAGGAAATGAACATCAGTGAAAGAGTAATAGCGGTTATTGCAGTTGCTATAGGCACTTCACTTCCCGAACTTGTTACCACTATTACGGCACTTCGCAAAAAAGAGGGCGCACTGTCTGTCGGTAATATTCTCGGTGCAAATATTATTGACCTTACTCTTATTCTTCCGATTTGTTCGTTTGTTTCTATGGGCAAGGGACAGGGCCCGCTCGTTGTATCAACAGGCTCTGTATTTGATATGATAATTTGTATCTGCGCTGTTTCAATTGCAGTTATTCCGACATTGTTCACAAAGAAGCTTCAGCGTTGGCAGGGCGTTTTGTCGCTCGGCGGTTATTTTGCTTATGTAATTTATACCTTCGTTGCGGCTTAATTCATAAACAGAGGAATGAATATGTCAAAAAATAAGGATTTCAAAAGCAAATGGCTTCCTGTTTTAATTCCTGTTATTGCCGCCGTGGTTGTAGTAAGCGGTCTTGCAATAAGCGGAAATGTGACTAAGAATAAGGACGCCGATGCTGTTTCACAGCAGACGCAGACAACTGAGGCTCAAACTCAGGTTCAGCCCGATTCAAAGGTAACTCTTGTTGCGGTCGGTGATAATTTAATTCACAACACGCTTATTGATGCAGGTCTACAGGAGGATGGCACGAGGGATTATAATTCGTTTTACGAAAGTATTTCTCCGTATATTAAGCAGGCGGATATTGCGTGTATAGATAACGAAACTCTGCTCGGAGGCTCGGATTTTGAGTATAGCGGATATCCCTGCTTCAATACTCCGTGGGAGGTAGGTGAAGCGGCCATTAATGCGGGCTTCGATGTTTTCACCTGTGCCACAAATCACGTTCTTGATATGCAGGGCTTTAAGGGACTGAGCAAGGAGATCGAGTTCTTTTCCAATCACCCTGAGGTAACCTATATCGGCATCAATGCAACCGAGGAGGAATCGCAGAGTATCAAGTATATCGAGAAAAACGGTATTAAATTTGCTTTGCTTAATTATACCTACGGTACAAACGGCATACCGCTTCCGTCGGAGCAGCCGTGGTGTGTAAATATGCTTGATGAGGAAAAGGTTGCCGAAGATATAAAAATTGCAAGAGAAAACGCAGATGTCGTAATTTTCTTCCCACATTGGGGAACGGAGGACAGCCACGAGGTAAATGACGAGCAACGCAGATATGTTCAGCTATGCTCGGATTTGGGCGTTGATATTGTAATAGGCGGACATCCTCACGTGCTTCAGCCGGTGGAATGGGTAGTTAACGAGCAAACAGGAAAGAAGACTATAGTTTACTATTCGCTCGGTAATTTCATTTCTCACCAGATTAAGCTCAAGCAGATGTGCGGCGGAATGGCAGAAATTACTGTTGAGCGAAAAAACGGCGAAATTGAAATAACCTCGGCAAAGCTTGCTCCTGTTATTGATTTTTATACAAGAACAGGCTCCGGATTTAGATTTTCGGTGTACAGACTGTCGGATTACAATAACGACCTTGCTTCAAAGCAGGCACAAAGCGGCGCAACTGTTGAATACTTTACAGATTTGGCGAAGAGTGTTGTCAGTGAGGAATTTTTGGATTTAACATAATCATATATAAGAGAGGGAAATATTATGAGTAAGCTTACAAAGGAACAGATTTTACAGCAGGCGAGAGAAAGCGGCGTTGAGTTTATACGTCTTCAGTTTACCGATTTGTTCGGAATTATGAAGAACGTAGCCATTACTCTTTCACAGCTTGAAAAGGCGCTTAATAACGACTGTATGTTTGACGGCTCATCTATTGACGGCTTCGTTAGAATTGACGAGTCCGATATGTATTTGCACCCGGATTATGACACCTGGGCAATTTTTCCTTGGAGAAAGCATCTTAACGCTCAAACTGCAAGACTTATCTGCTCTGTTTATAAAACAGATAACGTAACTCCGTTTGAGGGCGACCCGAGAAACGTGCTCCAAAAGGTTATCGACGAGGCGGCTGAAATGGGCTACGGCTTTAACGTAGGACCGGAATGTGAATTCTTCCTTTTCAAGCTGGATGAGAATGGCGTTCCTACCTTGCAAACAGGCGATGAAGCAGGCTATTTTGACCTTAATCCTATCGATCACGGTGAGAACTGTCGTAGAGATATTTGCCTTGCACTTGAGGAAATGGGCTACACTATTGAGGCGTCTCATCACGAGGTTGCACAGGGACAGCACGAAATTGACTTCCAATTCGGCGAGGTTATGACCTCCGCCGACAGAGTTATGACATTTAAGCATGTTGTAAAGACTTATGCAACAAAGCACGGACTTCACGCAACCTTTATGCCCAAGCCGGTTGAGGGAATTTGCGGTTCAGGTATGCATACAAATATGTCGCTTTATGATTTGAAAACAGGCGAAAATGTTTTTGACGACCCGAACGGCGAAATGGGACTGAGCCAAACCGCATATTCCTTTATTGCCGGAATTATGGCTCACGTTAAGGGTATGTGCGTTTTCTCGAATCCGACTGTTAATTCCTACAAGAGATTGGTTCCCGGCTATGAAGCGCCTACGTATATGGTTTGGTCAACCTCAAACCGTTCAACGCTCGTTCGTATCCCTGCTTCAAGAGGTAAGGGAACAAGAGTTGAGCTTCGTTCTGCCGACCCGTCGTGTAATCCTTATTTGGAAATGGCGCTTTGCCTTGCCGCAGGTCTTGACGGTATCAAAAAGGGTATGAAGCCTGCACCGTCCTATGACAGTAACGTTTATGAGCTTAGCGAAAGCGAGCTTAAGCAACAGGGTATCGAATGTCTGCCGGGCTCATTGGAGGAAGCTATTAATGCCGCTATTGCCGATCCGTTTATTAAAGAAACTCTCGGCGACCATGTTTTCAATAACTACATTGAGGGCAAGAGGGCGGAATGGAATTCCTATAAGACCTATGTAACACAATGGGAAATCGACAGATATATGATTAATTATTAAATTGATGTATGGAAATAGATTTAATTAATGCTCAAAAATTGCAGGAAATAAAGGGTTGGGGAACGTCTGCGTGTTGGTGGAGCCAGGCTTGTCCAAAGGGTGAAATAACCGATGATATTGTAAACCTGCTTTACTCAAAGCAGGGACTTAATCTCAATATTTACCGTTATAACGTCGGAGGCGGAGTGAACGGCGACGATTGTCGAATTGCAAACCCTTGGCGAAAAACAGAGAGCTTATTGGATTTTGATACAGAAAAAGAGGAATACCGCTGGGATTTTTCAAGGGATGAAAATGCCGTAAACGTTATGAAGCGCGCATTGGAGCTTGGAAATATTGATACTCTGATTTTCTTTGCCAACTCTCCGCATTGGTCACATTGCTCAACAGGTCAGGCTTCCGGAAGCTTTTTGTATCACACCTGTAATATTCCGAAAATGAATTACAAAAAATTTGTTGATTACTTTTTGGATGTAACTCAGCATTTTATTGACGAGGGTTTTCCCGTAAAATATGTCAGCCCGATTAACGAGCCTCAGTGGAAATGGGGCGGCAAATATGTTTGGCAGGAGGGCTGCCATTATGAAACGCAGGAGCTTGTAGAAATATATCATCTTTTCGCTGAGGAAATATTAAGACGAAATATGTCTGTCAAACTATACGGTCCCGAAAGCGGAGAAATACTCGGTCTCACTCCCGAATACTTAAAGGCTCTCAGCGAAGACGAAACTATTATGAGGGTACTTGATGTTTTTGCGTTTCATTCTTATCACGCTGATGATAATCCGAGCATTAGAACAGAATTCAAGCAAAGGTGTGTTGATGCTCACCCTGAGCTTCGATTCGATATGAGTGAATGGTGCGAGCTGCCCAACAAGAGCCATACGAGAGATTTTAAGGGCGCTTTGATTACCGCAAGAATTATAGGTCAGGATATTGCGCTTGCAGGTGCAGAAAGCTGGACCTCGTGGGTTGCCGTAAATAACTTTGCAATAAATGAAGACGGCTTTGATTATTCCGACGCTTTGATTACCGCAAATCACGATTTCTCCGAATGGTATGTTGCCGAGAGATACTATGCGCTTGCTCATTTTTCAAAATATATTCCGGTAGGTTCGTATTGTCTTGATTTGGGCATTTTACCTGATAGCGAGCATAATACATTTAATGTATTTGGCTTTGAAACGCCCGACGGCGAAACGGTTTTGGTAATCGTAAACGAGAGTGATGAGAGAAGCGTTGAAATTGTCGGAGATTTTTCAAATATGAAAATCATCGAAAGCACCGCCGAAAAGAAGCTTGATGTCATTCATAACGGCGAAGCGCTCAAAAAAATAACTGCTAAAAAGAATAGTATTTTAACCGTAATTACAAAATAAATCTACATAATAAAAGTCTTGCCGATTTTTCAGCAAGACTTTTTTAGGTGTTATTCAAATTTCAAGGCTTCCGACTTCGTCAGCTCCTGTTCGCCGAAATACAGCGAATTGTTTTTGACCGTCAGAGTAAATTCCTTAATAGGAATTTCGTCAGGCAGATATTCAAGAATTATTGTATCGGCGTTTTGCTTGTATACGCTGAATCCGTTTCGTTCAGTTTTGCCGTCAAAAAAGAAAATATCAACTCTGTTGTTTTCGCTGAATTTGAATGCGTACTGACTGCTTTCATCTGTATTGAGAAGCCAGTAGCAGTTTTCAATTTGACTTAAGCTGTCATTATTTGAGCCGCCGTTAAAACCCTGTATATCGCTTTGCTCAAATTGAAGCGGATGCTCGGGCACGGTTGTTACGGGGGCGTTTACCTGTGTGTTGTCCAATACCGTGCGTTCGCCGTTTAGCGTGAATGCGATAATCACAGTAAAGACTGTTATCCAAAACACCGCAAGCACGACGTTAAGCCTATTTTGATTTTTCATTACTTGCTTGCGAGGTATTCGTTGATTTTTGCGAGAACCTCGTCGGCGTCAAGACCGTGTACCATACACGCCTCCTCCAAGGACTCACCGATGCTTGCAGGACAGCCTACGCAGTGCATACCCGACTCCATAAGCACAACTGCAATTCCTCTGTCGTATTCAATCATTTCACCCATTTTGGTTTGCTTTGTAATTTCCATAATATGTTTTCCTTTCAGTATTTTTCATCGGATATACTACCACAACAAGAATTGATAGTCAATACCGTATTAGTTTTCAGTTTGCTCAACAGGATATTCCAAATCGCTTTTTGTAAGGTTGGCTATTATTTTTGAAAAATGCTTTGCTTCTTCCTTTGCCTGCGGAAGATTGTGCTCCAAGCAGTTTGAACAGGCGTTGACTGTTGCATTCGGTATTCTTCCCCAAAATTCCTCGGCGTATGAAAATGCGGCTTTGATAAGCTCCAAGCAGTATTTGTCGCTCAAATTTTTTGTAATAAGAAAGAATCCGGTCCTTGATGCCATAGGCGCAAAATGAATAATATTGTCGGAAAATTCTGTTTTTGAAAGATAATCGTTTATGATATGTTCTAATGTATGGAGTGCGGAATTTGTCAAAACCGGCTCCTTGTTAGGCTCCTTCATTCTTATATCGTAGGTTGTAATATCCTCGTTTATGCCTGCGATATAAATTCCCGGCTTCATAATATTTCTGTCAGCCGATTTAAGCGGTGCTGTTTTCATTATTATACCTCTTTTCCTGTTAAAAATGATATGTTTTTTGTAACGGCTTTGCCGTCGGATAATGAATTTTTTATTTGTTCAAGACCGAAAATCAGCTCGTAAGCCTCGCCTTTGGCTTCGTTGTAAAGCTGCTCAAACGACTGTCGACTTTTGTTTTCAAGGTCAAACGGCGAGCTCCATTCGTCGTTGCTTATATTAGCATATTTTTCCGTACCTTTCCAACTGTTCGGTCTTATCATTGAAGAAAATTTGAAAAATTTTATAAACGGTGCGGCTATGCTTTCGATGACGATGCACACAAGCTTTAATAATCCTGTTTTGTCACGCAGAAGCGTCTGCATTCTTTTGGTGCTTTTAATTGCTCCGATAACCTTTTTACTCGATACGCTTTGCTCGGTAACGCTTTTAATAACAAAGGACATCAGCTTGCCGATTTCAAAGAGGGCTTCGTCGTTTAGCTCAATAGTTTTAGCAACGTTGAATTTTGACGGCTTTTGAATTTTGAATTTTTTGTAAAGCATAAATGCGTCAAGCGACATTTCAACTCTGTTGTGAGCCGACGAATGATGAATAAAGCGGTTGCTTTTCAGTATTTCCTCCTGCTTCGCATATACATACGGATGGCATTTTCGATCAAGTGCATAATGCAAAACAAAGCCGTAGGCATATGAATTTGCAATATTGCTTGAACTCGATTTTAAGTATTCGGCGAGAGCGTCGAAAATCAGTTCCGGCTTTGCACGGTGAAGCGTTGAGCCGAGCTTTCTCATAGGTCTAACGCTCAACGGATTTGCAAAAAAGAAAATATCGGGTCCCTGCGAGCCGATTGCGAGGGCATTGAAGTCAAGGTCGAAATCCGAAAAACGCTTTATTTCTTCCTTACAGTCAAGCGCAAAAAGATAATGCGTTATAAATGCAGGCACCTTATCACCTCTTTTATATCCTCGCTGAAATCACAGAAAATATGCATATTTTTCTGTGTTATCGGGTGTGTGAAATATATGTCTCGGCAATGAAGCGCCTGGCGGCTTATATGCTCACATTCTCCGCCGTAAAGGTCGTCGCCCAAAAGCGGATGACCCAAATATTCAAAATGAACCCTTATTTGATGAGTTCGTCCCGTAAGCAAATTGCATTTTACAAGGCTTGCGCTTTCGTTAGACGAAATAACGCTGTATTGCGTAACGGCATTTTCTCCGTTTTCACAAGCTCGGCGTTTTATTATACTGTCGGAGCATCTTGCAATGGGTATGTCAATAACGCCGTCGCCCTTGATTTTACCGCCGACTATAGCATAATAGTCCTTTTTTATTTTGCCTGCCAATTTTGAAGCGGCAAGCTCGTTTTTCGCCGCTAAAACCGCTCCGCTTGTATCCCTGTCAAGACGGTATACGGCACGAAACGCCGTGTCGTCGCCGATGTGATATGCGGCAAAGTTTGAAAGTGTGTCGCCGAGATGATTTCTGCTTTCGTGAACAGGCATATTTGACGGCTTGTTAAAAACAATAATATCCTCGTCCTCGTACAGAATTTCGATATCCATTTTTACGGGAGTAGGCATTTTTCCGTGGGCTTCGATGCGTATTTTCAGCACGTCACCCTCGTGTAACGGTTCAATTGTTTTTGCAAATTTGCCGTTTTTTGTAACGCCGTTTTCTGTCTTTTTAAGACTTGTAAGGAGCGAGGACGAAACGCCGAAATCCTTTAGAAAATCCTTTATTTGCCTGCCGTCGTCCTGCTTAGTAATTTTGAATTCTATTTCTCTCATAATTTTAACAGGGCAAGAG
>CAMFQI010000024.1 GCA_945980015.1 uncultured Eubacterium sp.
CTAATATGCTAACACAATAAAGTAATCTTGTCAATACTTAAATTAAGTTAAAACAGAGTAATTTGGGTGCTTTCGGGCAAATCACCAAGCGCACCTGCCGAACGCAGAGCGTCAACAACCGACTTTCCGACGCCCGGCTCGTTTGCCAAATCGTCGGAGGCGATAAAGCCGTCGGGGTTTCGCTTTACTGCATCGGCAATAGCAACGGCGGCGGTTTCGCCTATACCGTCGATTGCAGAAAACGGAAGTCGAATTTTTCCGTCCTCGATTTTGTACACACGCCAATCGGATTTATACAAATCAACCGGCAAAAATTCATATCCTCGTGCAAGCATTTCGATTACAATTTGGAGTACAACATACTGCGATTCCTCCTTTGCGCTTGCATCGTTGCCCTTTAGCTTAATTTCCTGCATTCTGCGTTTTACAGCGTCCTTGCCCTGAACTGCGGCAACAGCGTCAATTGCGCCGCCTCGTACGGTAAAGTATGCGCTGTAGAACTCTACAGGATAATAAATCTTATACCACGCAATACGCAATGCCGCAATAACATAAGCCGCTGCGTGAGCCTTCGGGAACATATACTTAATCTTATAGCACGAGTCGATATACCATTGCTCAACGCCGATAGTTTTCATACCCTCTTCGTAAGGTGGAAGCTCTTTCGGTGCTTTGCCCTTACGGGTATATTCCATAATCTTGAAGCAATCCTTTTTTGAAAGCGGTGATTTTTCACCTGTTTTTTGTTCATAGGCTTCAAGCTTATGGATAAGATAAGTCATAATATCGTCACGGCATCCGATAACCTCAGAAATAGTACAGGTTCCGTTTTGGATAAGCTCCTGTGCATTGCCGAGCCACACGTCAGTACCGTGGGAAAGTCCTGAAATTTGAAGCAGGTCGGCAAAGGTTTTCGGTTGTGCCTCCATAAGCATTCCGACAACAAACGGCGTTCCCATTTCGGGAATTGCCAGCGTTCCGGTCGGATTATCTATATCCTCCGGCGAAACACCAAGTGGCGCACACGAGGTAATCAGCTCATACAATTTGGGGTCTGAGAGGTCAACCTCCATAACAGGCACGCCTGTTGCATCCTCAAGATACTTATACAATGTCGGATTATCGTGTCCAAGCTCGTCAAGCTTGAGCAGGGTATCGTGAAGTGAATTCTTAAAGTCGAAGTGGGTAGTATATGTACCCTTCTTTTCATCATTCGACGGGAACTGAATAGGCGTGAAATCCTCAACGCTATACTTATCGGGGACAACAACCATACCGCCGGGGTGCTGACCTGTTGTACGCTTAATTCCGGTACAGCCGATCGTCAGGCGGTCTATTTCAGCCCTCGGGGTGATATTTGCAAGTCCTCGTTCGTCAAGATATTTTTTTACATAGCCGTAGGCGGTTTTGTCGGCAACGGTTGCCATGGTACCCGCCTTAAACACATATTCCTTGCCGAAAAGCTCCTCGGTAAATTTGTGAGAACGGGACTGATATTCGCCCGAGAAATTAAGGTCGATATCAGGTTCCTTGTCACCGTCAAAGCCGAGGAATGTTTCAAATGGAATTTCGTGGCCGTCACGCTTCATTGGAGTGCCGCAAACAGGACAGTCCTTTTTCGGCAAATCAAAGCCCGAGCCGTATTCACCGTGAGTAAAAAACTCGCTATGCTTACAATTCTTACAATAATAATGAGGCGCAAGCGGATTAACCTCGGATATACCGCCGAAATGAGCCGCAAGCGACGAGCCTACGGAACCACGGGAGCCGACTAAATATCCGTTTCTCTCGCTTTCCTCAACAAGTCGCTTTGCAATAACATAAAGTACTCCGTAGCCGTGAGAAATAATAGAGTTAAGCTCTCTTTCAAGACGGCTTGCAACATATTCGGGAACAGGGTCGCCGTAAAGCTCCTTTGCGGTTGCCCAGCATTTTTCGGTAAGCTCCTCGTCTGCACCGTCGATATGCGGCTGATAGGTTCCGGGAGGAATCGGCGGCAGCTTGTCCTGACACATATCGGCTATCATATTCGGATTGTCAATAACAAATTCCTTTGCTCTATCTCCTGCCCACGCAAAATCCTCAAGCATTTCTTCGGTAGTCTTGAAATAAAGCGGAGCCTGATTATCGGCATCGTCAAAGCCCTTTGAAGCCATAATGATTGCACGGAATTTTGCATCGCTCTCGTCAAGAAAATGAACGTCGCCCGTTGCAACAACAGGTTTACCGAGTTTATCGGCAACCTCAACAAGCCGTTTGTTAATTGCGATTAAATCTTCCTCACTGTTTATATTTTCGTGAAGCTCCTTAGTTGAGCGAATCATAAACGCATTATTGCCGTTTGGCTGGATTTCTATGTAGTCGTAAAATTCGGCAAGTCGCTCAATTTCCTCCTGAGTTTCACCCCTCAATACAGCCTGAATAAGCTCACCCTGTTCACACGCAGAGCCTATGAGAATATCCTCACGCTTTTGGGCAAGCAGGGATTTCGGTATAAGCGGTCTGCCCTTAAAGGTTTTAACATTACTGTGGCTGATAAGCTCGTAAAGATTTTTTCTGCCTTTATGAATAATGCCGTCCTCCGGCTCGTCCATAACGGGTCGCCAATTTTCATCAAGACGAAGGGGCATTGAATTATCCGCCTTAACAAGCAAAATGATATGATGACGGCGAAATTCCTTCATCTTCATATTCATAAAGTCGGGAAAAACGCTGTCGTCAACAACATATCCTTCCATACCTAAAATGAGCTTTATGCCGTTTGCCTTTGCGCAGGCATACGCTTCGGGAAGTGCCTGAACAACGCCGTGGTCGGTAACGGCAATTGCCTTATGTCCCCATTTTGCCGCACGTGCAATAAGCTTTTTAGGAGGTGTAATTCCGTCCATATCCGAAAACGAGGTATGAAGATGCAGTTCAACTCTCTTTTCGCTTGCATTATCCATCTTCTCGATTTTCTTTACGGCTTCGATATTATTAGGTCTTATAAGATATTCGCCGGAAAACTGGTCATACTGATAAATACCGTTGATTATGAGAGTACCTGCATTTTCGATATTCTTAATTATCGGGTCGATAACGGAATTTTTTTCAAATATCTTTGCAGAAATAGACGAGGTATAGTCTGTAATATCAAAGGAGAAAATCCTCGAATCTCCCCTTTTTGTATCTCTCGTATCGGTTTTTACCACGTCGCCCCAAACGGTAACAAAGCCGTCGTCGGGCATAACGTCCTTAATGGGCTTTGGCATATCCTTAATCTGTCTGCCCATAATAATTTTTCGTGTATCGTCATAAAGCGGCAAATCACCCATAGGAATATGAGGAACGTATTTTTCTTTTTCTTCCTCCTGTTTTGCCTTTTGAGCCGCCTTTTCCTGAACCGCCTGTCGTACTGCGGCCTCCATATCAAAGCTCTTTACCTCTAAAAACGAAATATCATAATCCGCTTCAAATTTGTCGTAAAGATACCTTGAAATTACCTTGTCCATATTTTGACTTTCAAGCAGTTCTCTGCCGCCGTGCTTGAGACAAAGGGTGATAACTCCGTCGTCCTCCTCTGCTTCAACGCCCTCAAAAAAGCCGTTAACGATAGGATTGTCGGCAACAACAAACGAAAGTATTTTTTCTATATTTTCAATATCAAAAAGACTTTTGAAATACTTGATATTTATTACCGCTTCGTTAAGGTCAAGTGCATTTTTAAGCGCAGTACGGCATCTCAAAACAACCTGATAATCAAGAAGCTTGTCCATCAAAATATCAAGTTCAAGGCGTCTGTCGGACTTATAAACGGTAAAGCGTGTTATCTCTCCGCTTCCGATATAAGCCAAATCATCGTCGTTTATGTAATTGCTGAAATAGTTATAAATCTTCGCCATTATAGTTTTTCAATCTCTTTCATCAGTTCATCAAGCAGGCTTTCCTCCGGTACCTTGCGGAGAATTTCGCCCTTTTTGAAAATAAGTCCGCAGCCGTCACCGCCTGCAACGCCGATATCGGCTTCCTTTGCTTCGCCGGGACCGTTTACGATACAGCCCATAACGGCTACGGTAATAGGCTTTTTGCAGTCACGCAGTCTTTCCTCGACATTTTTTGCAAGACCGACTAAATCAATCCTTGTTCTTCCGCAGGTCGGACATGAAACAAGATACGGACAATCGGTTTTAAGTCCGATTGCCTTCAAAATATCAAATGCGGCGTAAACCTCTTTAACAGGTGCGTCAGTAAGGCTTACTCGAATTGTGTCGCCAATACCGTGAGTGAGAAGCGAGCCTATGCCTATTGAGGATTTTATTATTCCCATACGCTCGGTACCTGCTTCCGTAACGCCTAAGTGAAGCGGATAATCGCATTTTTCACTCGCAAGTTCATACGCCTTTATCATAGTGTTTACATTCGACGATTTAATTGAAATTACAATATCATCAAAGTCGAATTTTTCAAGAAGAGAAGCGTGATACATAGCCGACTCGACAAGTGCTTCGGGAGTCGGCGAGCCGTATTTTGCAAGGATTTCCTTTTCGAGCGAGCCGGAATTAACGCCTATACGAATTGGCAAGCCCTTTTGTCTGCACATATCGGCAACCGCCTTTACTCTATCCTCGCTTCCGATATTGCCGGGATTAATGCGGATTTTGTCTATTCCTCTTTCAGCCGCACCGAGAGCAAGGCGGTAGTCGAAATGAATATCGGCAACAAGCGGTACGGTAGTTGCATTTTTAATCGGCTCAACAAGTGCAAGCGCTTCTTCGTTTGGTATTGCAAAGCGAATGACCTGACAACCTGCTTTTTCAAGCTCGACTGCCTGCTTTACGGAGCCTTCAATATCGGTTGACGGTACATTGAGCATACTTTGAACAAGTATCGGACTGCCGCCGCCTAAAAATGTATTTCCAATTTTTATTTTCTTCGTAGTTTTCATAATTATATCTCCAAGATACTAAAATAGCTTTGTTATATCGGAAAATGTCACAACGCACATAAGACCGATGAGAAGCGCAAGACCGATTGAATTTATAAGCCACTCGAATTTTGACGGCAGCTTCTTTTTGAATATTCCCTCAAAAGCAAGCACAAACAGTCTCCAGCCGTCCAGCGCCGGAAACGGAAACAGATTGAACAGACCGACGTTAACGGTAAGAAGCGCCATAATTCTCAAAACGGTAGGCAAGCTCGTTTTTACTGCGGTTGAAACGATGCTGACTGTACCGACGGGACCGCTGATATCGGAAACACCGTATCTGCCGACAATCAAATCGTGAAGCGACAGAAAAATCATTCTGCAATACGAAACAAACTGTGCAAGGCTTTCCTTAATTACAGAGAAAAACGTTTTTTCAACGCCCAAAACGAAGAAATCCATATTTATATATTGATGTCCCTCGTACTCGGTCATTTCAAATTCAACGTCAAGCGTTTTTGCTTCGCCGTTTCTTTCAACAACGAATTCAACAGTATTGTCAACGCTTCTTGAAAGTCCGGTCGTAACGTCCGTTGAGGTATAAACACGCATACCGTCGATAGACTTAATTTTATCGCCGACCTCAAGTGTTTGCGAGGACAAAGCGTTGTCTTCAAACTTTGCAACGGTTGTTGTTCCGATAAGACTTTGGGTGCTTACCATAATTGAGATTATGACCAAGCCCAAAACCAAATTCATAAAAGCTCCGGCAACGACAACGAAAATTCGCTGAATAACCCTTTTGTTTGAAAAAGCATTCTCATCGTCGCTGTCGCTGTCCTCACCCTCCATTGCACAATAGCCTCCGAAAAGGACAAGGCGCAGGGTGTACTTAGTTTCTCCCTTTGTAAACTGAATAAGCTTCGGTCCCATACCTATAGAAAATTCGTTGACCTTTATTTTCATCAGCCTTGCGGCGACAAAATGACCGCCCTCGTGGATTACGATTATAAGCTGAAAAAACAAAACAGCGATTATTATAGGGTAAACGGTTTGCCAAATTTGTGACATCAATTAACGCTCTCCAATACAAATTCCCTTGCCCTTCTATCTGCTTCAAGAACATCAGCAAGGGTGAAATTCTCGATATCGTCAGCTCTTTTCATAGCCTCGTTATTAAGATATGCAATATCGGTAAATTTAATTTTACCGTTTAAGAAAAGTCGAACGCTTTCTTCATTTGCACCGTTTGCCGCAGCAGGATGAAGACCGCCGAGCTCAATGGCATTTCTGCAAACATCAATACACTTAAAGGTTTCGTAATCAGGCTCGAAGAAGGTAAGCTTGCCGTAATCGGCAAGTGATAGATATTTTACAGGGCTTTCAAGCCTTTCGGGATATGTCAGCGCATACTGTATGGGAATACGCATATCGGGTACTCCGAGCTGAGCAATCATTGAATTATCCTGATAAACTATTGCGCTATGAACAACGCTTTCACGATGAACAACGATTTCGATATCGTCATTTGGCATATCGAATAGCCATTTTGCCTCGATAAACTCCAAGCCTTTATTCATCATTGTTGCACTGTCGATGGTAATTTTTGCACCCATATCCCAATTAGGATGCTTCAATGCATCGGCAGGTGTTACGCTTTCAAGCTCTTCAAGTGTTCTTCCAAAGAACGGACCGCCCGAAGCGGTGAGAATAATTTTCTTTATTGACTGCTTATTAGGTGCGCCCTGCATTGCCTGAAAAATAGCAGAATGCTCGCTGTCAACAGGCAAAATCGAAACGCCGTTTTCCTTTGCAAGATTAGTCACAAGATGACCGCCTGCAACGAGCGTTTCCTTATTTGCAAGGGCAATAGTCTTTTTTGCTTTGATTGCTTCGAGAGTCGGCTGAAGTCCCACCATACCCACAACGGAATTCAAAACGGTATCGGCGCCCTCGTAAGTTGCACACTCGATGAGTCCCTGCATACCGCAGGTTACCTTTGTTGAAGTGTCGGCAATTTTTGTTTTAAGCTCAGACGCCGCCTTTTCGCTCATCATACAAACAAGCTCGGGCTTAAACTGTCTTATCTGCTGCTCGATAACATCAACTCTTGAATTCGCAGTAAGGCATTTTATGTTGTAGCCGTGCATTTTTGCAACGTCAAGCGACTGCGTTCCTATTGAACCTGTTGAGCCTAAAAGTGAAATATTCTTTGTCATAGCTTTACCTCATACGCACAACGGCGTCCATAATTGTAACAACGCAATATGTAAGCGGAACGGAGAAAAGCGAGGAATCAAATCTATCCATAACTCCGCCGTGTCCCGGAAAGATATTGCCAAAGTCCTTTACATCAAAGTTTCTCTTTAGAACTGATGCAGAAAGGTCGCCCATCATACTCAAAAACGAAATGAACGGACACGCAACCAAAAGCACGGTTATCATTGACTTTTCAAGCGGAATAAATGCAAAGTGATTGTAAAGAAGCATTGCAATTACATTAAGCACAAAGGAGGTAATAATTCCCGAAACGGCACCCTCAACAGTCTTTTTCGGCGAGATATTCGGAGCCATTTTGTGCTTACCGAAAGCCATACCGCCGAGCTGTGCGCCGGTATCGGTCCCGAGTGCACAAATAAGTGCATAAAAAATCACATAAACGCCAAGCTGAGAACGGTAGGAATAATGGTCACGAAGAAGACCGAACATCGAAAATCCATAGGGCACAATAACGCTAGCGATAACGGAAACGGCTACATCCTCAAATTTTGTATGCGCATAATCGGCAATCATTGCAAGGAAGAAAATTACAATGATAAAAACAATTCCCGTCCTTGAATTTACGATATTAATTATATTTCCCCATTTTTCAGCAGTAATGAGCGGACGCATAATACTGTCGCTTGATGTAAACGGAATCAAAGCGGCAACAACGGTTCCGAAATACATAATAAACTTATTGCTTACCTTTGCACATTTCATAATTTCATTTGCCGCAACGGCACTGAAAAATGCAATGACAACAATAAACACAGGAGTATAAATTCTCCAAACAACCAAAGCCAAAAGCACCAAAAGCGCAAAGGCGGTAATAACTCGCTGCTTCATAAATTAACCTCCGAATCTGCGGTTTCTGTTTTCAAATTCACGCAAGGCGTCGTACAAATCGTATTTTGTAAAATCGGGCCACAAAACATCGCTGTACCAAAATTCGCTGTATGCCGCCTGCCACAAAAGGAAATTCGACAATCTTTGCTCGCCCGACGGACGAATGATAAGGTCACAATCAGGCACGGTGTAGATATTGTCGCTTATATCCTGCTCGGTGATTTGCGTTTTACCCTGCTTAATAAGTTCATTCACGGCGTGAACAATTTCCTGACGTCCGCCGTAGTTAAATGCGACATTAATCTCACAACCGGTATTATTCTTAGTATCCTCTTCGGCTTCGTCAATAAGTCTCAAAAGCTCATCGGAAATACCGTCACGCAAGCCGATAAAACGAAGTCGGTTGTTCTCGGCACCTGCAACGTCCTCCTTTGCCTCAAGCAAATATTCCTTAAGCAAGCGCATAAGTGCGTCAACCTCGTCCTTTGACCTGCGCCAATTCTCTGTTGAAAAGGCATAAAAGGTTGCGTGCTTGATGCCGAGTCTTCCACATTCCTTTGCTATTGCACGGAAAACCTCTGCACCTGCCTTATGGCCGGCACTTCTAGGAAGTCCTCTCTTTTTTGCCCATCTGCCGTTGCCGTCCATAATTATTCCGACATGCTCGGGTAATACGGAAAATGATACGTTTTCATTAGCTTTTTTATCATCTTTTTTTGAAAACAGAGCCATATAAATCTCCCCTATAAAAAGTGTTTTAGGGCGTAGCAAACGCAACGCCCGAAACAAAATGATGATTAGTTAGATAGAAAGGATTTCGTCTTCCTTCTTCTTTGTCATTTCTTCAACCTGCTTGATATACTTATCGGTAATATCCTGCATTTTCTTTTCGCCGTCCTTAAGGTCGTCCTCTGTGATGGCGTTATCCTTTTTCATTTTCTTCAA
>CAMFQI010000025.1 GCA_945980015.1 uncultured Eubacterium sp.
GAAAGACTTATTCGTTTACTGTTGAGAATTTGCCGGACGATGCATTGTATACCTTAAAAGCTTCGGTAGCGGACTATTCAAATAATTCGACCGACAAGTTTGCATTACAGGATGCAACACAGTACGATCAGGTTCAGTTCTCCGTAAACAGACACGGTTCAATATTCGTCGTTGACGATCCTACAGACAAGGTTATGAATCAGTATTATGTTAATTCGGTAGTAAACAACGTTGTTATTAAAGAAATAAATGTTGATCCTATCGAAAACTATACTGTTAAGCTTAACGGAAATACATTGACCGAAATCACAGATTATACTACATCACAAACAAGCAATAACGGTGAATGGAGTATAAGAACATATTCGGTTAACAACAGTCTGTTCAGTCAGGAGGGCGAATATACGGTAACCGTTGAGTCTGTTGATAAGGCACAGACAACGGCATACAGCGACGTAAAGAATTTGGACGTTTCGTTTGTTGTTGATAAGACGGCACCGGCATTGACCATTACGGGTCTTGAACAAAACGGACGTTATCAGGTTGAGGAGCAAGAGGTAACGCTTATTCCTACCGATGACGGCGGAAGACTTAATTCGCTCAAGGTAATTGTTTATGACTCGGACGGAAATCCGAAGACTGATGAAAGCTCAAATGATATCAGCGTAAGATTTGATATGCAGGGAGAGGAATTCCTTGAATATCTGTCCGAAAATTCCGGAAGAGTGAAATTCACTATCCCGAACGGACTTGAAAATAAGGTACAGATTATTTGTACCGACTGCGCAATTGATGAAAGCGGCAAGGAAAATGAGTACAACCAAACCTTTGAAAAGGTAACAGTATCTCAGAATGCATGGATTATTTTCTATGCTAACAAGCCGTTGTTCTACTCGACAATTGCTGTTGCGCTTGCTTTGGTAGGCGGCTCAATAACAGCTGTTGTTCTTGTTAAGCGAAAGAAAAAATCAAACAAGCAAACAGCTACAACATCTAACTGATAATTAAATATTCACCACCGGGAGAAATTCCCGGTGGTGAATGAGCAGAATTTTGAATGATATAAAGAGTATTTGGCTCAGGCAAAATGTTGTTTATATTATTCAAAACGAGGTTATTTATGAATATTCAAGAGGTATGGCCTGAATGGTATGAGGACTGCGTTCTCGGAGAGGGCTCTTTCGGTAAGGTTTACAGAGCAAAAAGAGTTGAATACGGAAGAACCTTTTATTCCGCCATTAAGGAAATAAAGGTGCCTAAGGATAGGCAGGAAATAAAGTATGCTCGCAATCAGGGAATGAACGATGCGGAAATACATAATTATTTCAGAAGCATGGTTGATAACCTGCTCAACGAAATCACCTTGATGGATAATCTCAAGGGCGCAAAGAATATTGTTGCCATAGAGGATTACAGGATAATTGAGCATCAGGGTGAGATAGGCTGGGATATTTTTATAAGAATGGAGCTTTTGACACCGTTTGACAGCTTTGTTTCCAATCCTACATTTTCTCAAACAGACGTTATTAAGCTCGGCGTCGATATATGCAGTGCTCTTGAAATGTGTGAGCAAAGCAACATTATTCACCGTGACATAAAGCCGGACAACATTTTTGTTTCAAAGTTCGGAGAATATAAGCTCGGAGATTTCGGTATTGCAAAAAAGCTTGAGGGAACACAGGCGAATTTTTCGAGAAAGGGTACCCTCAATTATATGTCGCCGGAGGTTTATAAGGGCGAGGATTACGGTCCAAACGTTGATATATATTCGCTAGGCATGGTTATGTATACTCTGCTCAATAATAACAGAATGGCATTTTTGCCTATGTATCCTCAGCCGATAACCTATAAGGATAACGAAATTGCGTTAATGAGACGTCTTTCCGGAGATATACTGAACCCACCCTGCAACGCTTCGCCAACCTTGGGCAGTATTGTGTTAAAGGCGTGCGCCTTTAATCCGCAGGACAGATATCAGTCTGCCTCTCAAATGAAGGCCGATTTGCTCAACGAGTGGAATTATTTGGCTCAGTCAAATGCAAATGTGCCGTTGTGCAATCATCAAGAAACCGGCGACGTGCTTAATAATATGCCCAAAAAGCCTACAAATGAAATGAGCGCAGACGGTCAGGTTTTGTATCAGAATTATCAAACTCAACATTTTTCCTCCGATAAGGAAAATGAAGGCTATCTTCAGCAGGTCGGCGATTATTTTGATATCGGCGAGGTACAAATCAATAGTAAAAGCAAGATAGCAAGGATTATTTCATTTATCATCGGTGCAGGCGCATTAGTATTTTCACTTGTTTGTCTTACAAAAGCGTTCGACCTGTTGAACTTTGCAATAATTGTTTCGTCGATATCGGCAGTTTTCGGAATATTACTGTCGAATGAAAGCAAGCTCCCTATAGGAATTTCAATGGTTTCAATGTCGGTGCCGATGGTTTTGTGCGGAGTTGCTCGGTTGATTCAGGACGCCCAGTCGTCTATGACGGTTACATCGGTTGCGCTGATTCTTATGTCCATATTGACAGTGCTCGGCGGAGTAACAATTATTTTTCAGTCCGATGTAAAATTCGGCACATCGCTATGCCTTTATTCAATGCTCGTTGAATTTGCATATTTGGTATATACGTTTGTTTCGGATAATAAATACGACGCTTTTATAGGTCTTTATTCGGTAGCAAACTGTATGATAATTCAGTCCGGCGTATATGCTTGGGGATTGGGCTTTGATAAAAACAGAGAAATACAAGGCTCGGCAAAAATAAGATTTATTGTGTCGTTCGTTATCAGCTTGATAATTGCTTTAATCTCGCTGATTTGCTCTCTGTCTTCAATTCCGGATTTGTTTTGATTTTAAGGAGGAGTAATATGCCTTTTGTTTTAGAGGCGTCCTGCGGAAATTTCGTTGGGTGTGCAAAAAACGAAAATGAGGATAACTTTTATTTTGATAATCTGATTATTCCGATAGAGAAAAACGATTTTAATGCAACTATTGATTGCGTTGAGGATTTGAGCAAGGCGAGAGCTTATGCAATATTTGACGGTATGGGCGGAGAGTCAAATGCCAGACAGGCTTCGTTTATTGCTGCCGAGACATTTTCAAATTGCTATAACGGTTGCAACCAATATATACCTAATCCAAAGCAGTTTTTCTTAGACTATTGCAATGCGGCGGACCGAGCTATTGAGGAAATGGCACAGGAAAAGCGACTTTCGGCGTCAGGCTCTACCTTTGCAGGATTAATATTTAGTAACACAGAGGTTGCTTCGTGCAATGTCGGTGATTCAAAAATATTTAGAATTTATGACGAAAAAATCGTTCAGCTTTCTGTTGAGCATACCGACAGAGAGGTTTTGAAAAAAATAGGCATTAAAAAGAAGCCGACGCTTTTGCAGTATCTCGGAATGAAAAAGCAGGGCGTTGAAATTGAGCCGTTTATTTCAAAGGGAAGTATTAAGGGCGATAATTATTTCGTTTTATGCAGTGACGGCGTCAGCGACGTTGTTTCACCTTCAAATATTTTCAAGTACATCAAGGAATATTCAACGCCGAAGCGAGTTGTTGAGGCGGTGCTTGAAGAGGTAAAAAAGATGAACGGTATGGACAATTCTACCGTTATTGTAGTAAAAATTACTGAACAAAGGAGCTAAATATGTCTATTGAAGTAGATCAGGACCTTGTGCTGAAAATCAAAAAAATAGTAACCGATGAGCTTCCTCTCAGCCGTTTGAGTGACGATGAGCTTACTGCGGAAATTGAGGGAATTGTTGAAGAACAGACACGTGGACAGTATTATCCTATTCAGGTAAAGGTGCAGCTTGTTCAACAGGTGTACAGCTCTATTCGTGGCTTCGGAATACTAGATTCAATTATCAGCGACGACACGATAACCGAGGTTATGATTAACGGTCCGGAAAATATTTTCATTGAAAAATCGGGACAGCTTACAAAGCTTGATGCCGAATTCGAGAGTACGAGAAAGCTTGAGGATATAATTCAAAGAATTGTCGGTATGGCAGGAAGAGAAGTAAATCAGGCTAATCCGATTTGTGATACAAGACTTCCCGACGGCTCACGTGTAAACGTGGTTTTGCCTCCGATAGCATTGTGCGGACCTACCGTAACAATCCGTAAGTTTTCAAAAAATCCTATGACTATCGAAAAGCTTATTGAATACGGCTCCATAACACAGGAAATTGCCGATAAGCTCGAAATGCTTGTAAGAGCAAAATACAATATTTTCATCAGCGGAGGTACAGGCTCGGGAAAGACAACCTTCTTGAATGCACTTTCAAATTATATTCCCAAGGATGAGCGTGTAATTACAATTGAGGACTCTGCCGAGCTTCAAATTACGGGAATTGACAACCTGGTTAGCATGGAAACGAGAAATGCTAATGCTTCGGGCGCAGGAGCTATTACTATTCGTGACTTGATTAAATCCTCGCTTAGAATGAGACCTGAACGAATAGTAGTCGGAGAGGTTAGAGGCGGCGAGGCTTTGGATATGCTTCAGGCAATGAACACCGGTCACGACGGCTCCTTGTCCACTGGTCACGCAAACTCTACCGATGATATGCTCAGCCGACTTGAAACAATGGTTTTGCAGGGTGCGTCGGGTCTGCCGCTTGAAGCTATAAGGCAGCAAATCGGTTCTGCGATTGACATTATTATTCATCTTTCAAGATTGCGTGATAAGTCAAGAAAGACGATGGAAATTACAGAGGTAGTCGGATATGAAAACGGCAAGATAATATTGAATCCTCTGTATGTTTTTGAAGAGAATGAAAATTCAACGCTTGAAAAGGTTTCGGGCTCGTTGGTAAGAACATCAAATCCGATGAAAAACGATTTCAAGCTTATTTTGTCAGGCATCAAGACAAAAATTTAGTTAACTGATTGAAGCAAAGGAAGGAAGCTTATGAAAATAAAATTAGCAATATTAGACTCGGATTCGGGTTATATCCAAAGAGTAGTACCGATTTTCAATAATAAATTTGCAAAGGAGCTTGAAATATATTCGTTTACGGAAATTGAGCCTGCTTTGGAATGTCTGTCGGAAAAGAAAATAGATGTTTTCCTTGCGGCAAGCTCGTTTAGACCGGATGCGGACAAAATTCCGAAAAAATGCGGCTTTGCTTATTTGGTGGACAGCCTTGATATTGACAGAATAGACAACTACCGTGCAATTTGTAAATTCCAAAAGGCGGAGATTATTTACAAGCAGGTGCTTAATATTTTTTCGGAGCAGGTTCCTAATATCACGGGAATTCAGTCTAACGAAAATGACGCTATGAAAACAATCGTATTTTCGTCGCCTGTCGGAGGAGTCGGAACATCAACTCTTGCGGCTGCCTGTGCAATTTCGTTGGCGTCAAAGGGCTACAGAACGCTTTATGTAAACTGCCAGGTTTACGGCGAGGCAGAAAAATATTTCACCTGTGACGGACAGTTTGATTTCAGCGATGTTATTTATGCGGTAAAAAGCAATAAAACAAATCGTGCCATGAAGCTCCAAAGCACATTGAAGCAGAGTGAAACAGGCGTTTACTATTATTCGTCCGTAAAAATAGCGCTTGATATGATGGAAATGACATCACAGGATTATCTTGTTTTGCAAAATGAATTTAAGGCGCTCGGATGCTTTGATTATGTTGTTATGGATATGGATTTTCCGAGAACTCAAGGTGAGTTTAAGTTCTTTGAAAGCTGTAATTCGATTGTCGTTGTATCCGACACAACCGAGATAGCGGACGAAAAAATCGAAAAGGCTATCGCCTCAATTCAAATTTTAGACGGACAAGCCGATTTTGCCATTCAACCGAGAATGTGGCTGATAAACAATAAGCAAATTGCAAGCGTTATGCCGTGCCATGATATCAGAAATCTCGGAAGCTTTCCGATGTATCAGGCGGTGGCACCGTCACAAATGGCAAGACAGCTTGCTGTTTCAAATAATTTCGACAATTTGATTTAATTCGGAGGAAGAAATGATGAAAAAGAAAAAGGAAAAAGAGACAGTAGAGGCTTATGAGGTTTCCGCTACTAATAATCAAATGATAAACTACGGCGTTTATCAAATGACAAAAAAGGAAAAAATGACGTATTTCATTATTGCCTTTATCGTAGGTGCGGCAGTTGCTTATCTGTTTTACGGAGGAATAGGCAAGGATGAATACGGTAATCCGACAATCCTTACATACATTTTGAACGTAGTAATTATGGCTGTTGTAGGCTTCTTTTCAGGTAAGCTGTTTTTGCCGATACGCAAGGAACAGATTATCGAGTCAAGGAAGAGAAAGCTCAGAAGTCAGTTCATCGACCTTCTTGATTCGCTTGCAACGTCTATTTCCTCCGGTAAAAATGTGCCGAGCGCATTTTCTGCCGCAAGAGAGGACTTAATGGTGCAATACCCTCCCGACGCATATATCATTCAGGAGGTTGACAACATCATCAGCGGCATAAACAACAATATTGACGTTGGCAGTATGCTTATCAATTTCGGTGAAAGAAGCTCAATTCAGGATATTCGTACCTTTGGCAGAGTTTTTGAAACGGCATATTCAAAGGGCGCAAACCTGAAGGACGTTGTTCGTAACTGCCACGAAATATTAAGCAGTAAGTGTGAAATCGAAAACGAAATCGAAACAAAGGTCGCTTCAAATAAAAACGAGCAGTATATTATGTTGATAATGCCCATCGTTCTTATTGCGATGATAAAAATGGCAGGCTCGGATTTTGCAAATAATTTTACAACGCCGAGCGGTCTTATTTCAACAACAATTGCAATCGGTGCGTTTGTGGGAGCATATTTCCTCGGACGAAAGATTTTGAAAATAGAGGTGTAAGCAGATGGTTCTTAATATAGTATTTATGGTTTTATCATTGGCGGTCAGTCTTTCGTTTGTGTTTTTCATGATTACCTCAGGCGAATTTGATGAATACATCACCCCGTTGGATAAAAAGGAATTTATGCTTTCCGAAATCTATGGAGTCGGCTTTAAGATTATAAAGATGACGAACATGGAATTCAAAAGCAGAGAAGCAAATAAGGTACGTGAAAATGCAGTAATTCTCTACGGAGAAAGATATGCAGAGTTTTATGTCAGAGCTTACTATGCACAGAAAATAAGTATGATTTATCTTGTTGCGGCGTTGATTACATCGGTAAGCGCATTGGCATCCGGCAGCGATAAATTTGTAATTTTAGGCGTAGGCGCAGTTGCGTGTGGGGCGTTGTATGTATATTTCACCTCGCTCCCCGCTTCAAAGGTCAAGAAAAGAAGCCAAAGGCTTTTGTCGGAATTTCCGAATGCGGTTTCAACAATCGCCCTGCTTGTTAATTCGGGAATGATTTTGCGTGAGGCTTGGCGTGAGGTATCACTTTCGAGCGAAAGCGAGCTTTGTCTTGAAATGCGCAAGGTTAATGAAGAAATGGACAACGGCGTATCGGAAATCGACGCATTGTATAATTTTGCAAACAGATGCGTAACACCGGAGATTAAAAAGTTTACCTCGTTTATAGTTCAGGGTCTTGAAAAGGGTAGCAAGGATTTGGCATTTGCGCTTAAGAATCAAACCGATGAGCTTTGGGAAATAAAAAGGCAAAACACTCTTCGTCAGGGTGAATTGGCTTCAAGCAAGCTGATGATTCCGTTGCTTGTAATGTTCTTCGGAGTGCTGATAATGGTTATCGGTCCGATTATGACAAATTTAGGTATCTAAGAGCCGAGCTCTATTGATATAAAATATTTTTATGGAGGAAGATTATGAAAAAGTTTATGACAAAGATGTATGTCAAGGCTATGCTTGCATCAAAGGATGTTAAGGCATTCATCAAAAATGAACAGGGCGATACAAACATTATTGCAATTATTCTTATTCTTGCAATTGTTATTGCTTTGGCTATCGTATTCAGAAGTCAATTGTCTGCTTTGTTCAATAGAATTTGGTCAGGCTTGTTCGGTCAGGTTGACGCAAACTTCTAATCAATAATATATACCTGCCGTCGTTTCGGCGGCAGGGAATATTAACAGTGGAGAATATTAATGGAATATATTATATTTGTTGCGTTATCACTGTTGTCGGTGATAGTGCTGTTGGTTACCGGGGGTCGCTCCGGAGTAATTGATACCGGAAAGAAGATAAAGCTTTATAAAGAAGCCAACGGTATAACGCCGTACAAAAACTCGGCACTTGCTTTGATTATTATTGTCTGTTTTGCTTTGGCGCTGGTATTACAGATTTCGTTATATAAAAATGCTTCGCAGATAGATTTTGTTAAGCTGTTTGTGACATTTGTGATTGTGTTTTGCGCCGCAGTTATCGACCTAAAGCGAAGAATTATACCGAACTATTTGGTCATAGCGGGACTGGCGGCAAGAGTTGTGATATACATTTATGAGATTGCCTCACATCAGGAAATCAAAAAAATACTTGTGAGTGATTTGATAGGCCTTGCCATCGGATTTGGATTTTTGGCATTAATTTCCTTTGTAACAAAGGGAATGCTCGGATTTGGAGACGCAAAGCTTTTTGCGGTAATCGGGCTAATGAGCGGCTCACTGTGTACCTACAGTACGTTACTGCTGAGTCTGGTGGTGTCGCTGGTTGTGTCATTAGTCGGGCTGCTGCTAAAAAAAATAAAGAAAAAGGATTCGTTTCCTTTCGGCCCATGTATCGCAGTCGGATATGCGGCGGCGGTGCTGCTTGTCAGCTATTAATTAAAGTATTGGAGAGAAATTATGAGCAAGAATAATAAACCGTTAATTATTATAGGTGTAATTTTACTTAATATATTGGTTGTATTTATGACCGTTCAGGCTATTTCGGGTCTCGGAAATCAGA
>CAMFQI010000026.1 GCA_945980015.1 uncultured Eubacterium sp.
AGGGCTCCCAACAAGCTTTAGTTTGTTGGGAAAGAGGAAAAACATATGAAGCATACTTACAAAATTCTATTTTGTTCTATGCGTAATATGTTTTGACGAGGTACATCTTCCCTCGCAAGAAAACGAAATTCAGCCCATTTCTCAACAGCCTACCAGCGTGTCGAAATTTATTATTTGTCTTTTTCGACACGCTGACACCCTCGTGCGATTGCTTCGCACGAGGGCGTTTTTAATATGAAAAAAGATACAACAGCGTAAATATTCCAACTGCCGTAGGGACGATTATCAATCGTCCGTAAATATGATGCTCTAACGCGTTGTCGAGGACGCCAACCCCCTACTATTACCTTATTTCAATAATTTGTAGGAAATGGTTTTCTCGATATTCTGCAAAGAGAGTTTATATATTATTCCCAGCTCAAATTATGCAGCTTTCCTTTTTGTACAAGCTCAGGATAGTCCCATTGTCTAAGCACCTCGTATGTTCCGATTGCAACTGCGTTCGATAAATTAAGGCTTCTGATTATTCCTCTCATCGGCATTCTCACGCAGTAGTCGTGGTTTGCTTTTAATAATTCTTCGGGCAAGCCCTTTGTTTCCTTGCCGAAAACGAGGTAGCAGTTATTTGGATATTCAACGTCCGAATGTGCCTGCTCTGCTTTTGTTGAAAAATAGTAGAATGTTCCGCCTGCATTTTTCTCAAAAAATTCGTCGGTGCTGTCGTAAAATGTTATATCGAGCTTGTCCCAATAATCAAGTCCGGCTCTTTTTACCTTCTTGTCCGTGATATGAAAGCCCATTGGACCTACGAGGTGAAGTCTTGCGCCTGTTGCGGCGCAGGTGCGTGCAATATTCCCCGTGTTTTGCGGTATTTCAGGCTCAATTAAAACTATGTTAAGCGAGTGCTCCATTGATATAAACCTCTGTAATTTCCAAATTTTCGTTTGTGACAACAAGGTCGGCATTTTTACCGACGACAATCGAGCCGATATTATTTTCCTCGTGTATTACCCTTGCAGGATTTATTGTGCAGGACTTTAATGCCGTTTTGAAATCAATGCCGAAACCGAGCAGATTTTTGAATTCATCAAATACATTTGTTATCGATGCGGCGATTGTGCCGTCTTCAAGCTTCGCAACCTTGTAGCCGTCCTTGACATAAGTCATTTGACCTCCAAGCTCGTATTCGCCGTTGCCCATACCTGCGCCTCTCATTGAGTCGCTTATAACAACTGCTCTGTCCTCGCCTAAAATCTTAAAAGCGTTTCGCAGTACGGCAGGGCAAATATGCTCGCCGTCACATATAAGCTCGCAGGTGACGTTGTTGTCAAACGCTGTTCCGACAACGCCTGCCTGTCTGTGAGTCATAGGCGTCATGGCGTTGAAAAGGTGAGTAATGTGACTTGCGCCGCTGTCGATAGCTTTTTGACATTCTTTTGCGTCAGCCGATGTGTGACCGATAGAAACCGTCGTTTTTGCACTTGCATTTTTGATAAAAGCCTCGCTGTCAAATGCTTCGGGCGCAATGGTGATTAGCTTCATAAGACCGCCGCTTGAAGTAAACAATTTGTCAAATTCCTCACTTGTTCCTGCAACAACATAATCTCCGTTTTGAGCGCCTTTTTTACTCATAGCAATGAACGGACCTTCAAAATTTATTCCTACAACTCTTGCACCGCTTTTTTGCTTTGCCGAAAAATCTGCAATACCGCTTGATATTTCACAAAGCCTTTTAATAGGAAGCGTCATCGTCGTTGGACAAAATGACGTAACGCCGTGCTTTGCAAGATAATCGGCAATTTTTTGGAGTGCTTCGGAATTACCGTCGCACGTATCCGCACCTGCACCGCCGTGAATATGAATGTCAACAAAGCCGGGAAATACGATTTTTCCGCTCATATCTATTCCGTCACCGTCGATAAACCCGATTTCGCTGATTTTACCGTTTTCGATTTTTATGTCGCCGAATTCTTTTTCAAACTGTTCGTTGAAAAAGGTGCAGTTTTTTAGTATCATTATTCGTACTCCTTGATTATTCTGTATGATAGCTCCTGTAATTGCTCAAAGCGTTCATATTTTCCTATCTCTGCTCTTAATTTTGCGCCGCCTTTCATACCCTTTGTATAGTATGAGGCGTGATGACGGGCTTCTCTCATAGCCGTATATTCGCCCTTGTACTCAATGGTTTTTTGAATATGCTTTAGCATTGTGTACATTTTTTGCGTTATGCTAACCTCCGGCATAACCCTGCAGTTTTCAAGATAAGCGTTGATGTTTGAAAAAATCCAAGGGTTACCAAGTGCGCCCCTGCCTATCATAATGGCATCTGCACCCGTTTTTTCGAGCATCATTACCGCCGATTGCTCGTCAACTATGTCGCCGTTTGCAATAACCGGTATGCCGACGCTCCTTTTTACCTGTGCGATAATGTCGTAATCGACCTTGCCGGCGTACATCTGCTGCCTTGTTCTGCCGTGAACCGCAATAGCACTTGCACCTGCTTTTTCAATAAGACAAGCCATTTCAATGGCATTAACGCTTTCGTCGTCCCAGCCCTTGCGGATTTTTACCGTTACCGGAATATCAACCGCACCGACAACCGCCTTTACAATTTCATAAGCAAGCTGCGGCTTTTTCATAAGACTTGCACCGCCGCCGTTCATTGCGATTTTTGGCGCAGGACAACCCATATTTATGTCGATAATATCGGGCTTAAAATCAAGACTTTTTTTCGCCGCTGCCGCCATAATTTCGGGATTGTCGCCGAAAAGCTGCACACCCGACGGTCTGTTTTCGCCAAGCTCAAGAAGCTGAGCGCTTTTTCTGTCGCCCATTGTAAGCCCCTTTGACGAAACCATTTCGCTCACTGTATATCCGGCGCCGTGCTCAACGCAAAGCTCACGAAACGCCCTGTCGGCAATCCCCGCCATCGGCGCTAAAAATGTTATATGTTCAAATTCAACATTTCCTATTTTCATAACTAAACCTCTTTGAATTAATATATCACAACCCGCGAGCGAAATCAACCAAAGTAATGCTAAAATTTTTATTGACATTTTGTCGCAATATCTATATAATGAATATAGGATATATTCCATATTTGCGATGTTGAGGAGAACAACTGTTGGAATTTGAAATTGAATTTTATGAAAAAGACGGTAAAGAGCCTGTAAATGAAATACGGTTGGCAAAAGACAGAAGAAAAGAATATTTGAATAGACTTGATTAAGAGGTGATTATATGGGAACAAATTTTAGAGATTTGCTTAATGAAAGATTACAAAATGAAGATTTCAAAAAAGAGTATGAAAGTTTAGAACCTGAATATGAGCTTGTTAAGGCGTTTCTTGAAGCTCGAAAAAATGCAGATATGACTCAAAGCGAACTGGCAAAAGCATCGGGCGTTGCACAATCCGATATAAGCAAGCTTGAAAACGGAAACAGTAATCCAACAGTAAAGATGCTTTGGCGTCTTGCAGACAGTATGAATATGCATTTGAAAATTGAATTTGTACCAAATCATTGATATTATAAAAATTGCTCGGCTTTAGGTCGGGTAATTTTTGTTGTAAGTGGGATTTTTTATAGTATATTTGTTCGTTTTTCAAAAAAAGAAAAATAATCTTTAATCAGTTGTTGACATCTTTGTAAGATTGTGTTACTATTTTGTTACCTTAATTAATAACAAAATATTGAAAAATATGTCGGAAATAATGTGAAAACGCTATATATTGTATGCGGTTTTCGTAAACACCATATATTTTGATAATCGAAAAATTACATTTTGGATAAAATAGTTGACTGTTTATTTCCTTTAGCGGTGTAATTTGATATAATTATTTATGTGTGAGCATACACATATTTTTTATTTTGCTTTTAATACTATTAATATAAAAAATGAATTTGCCTCAAGGATTGGAGGGAATCTGGTGGATAATTTTGTAATTAACGGCGGACACGAGCTGTTCGGCGAAGTTAATATCAGTGGTGCAAAGAATGCCGCTGTCGCTATTATCCCTGCCGCTATTCTTGCCGATGATTTGGTAAGAATAGAGAATATTCCGCAAATAAGCGATGTTCAGCTGATTATAGAGATTTTGAATAGAATGGGTGCTCAAATTAAGCTGATAAACAAGAATACTATCGAAATTGATACCTCGAACATAAGCTATCAAAGTGTACCGTATGAGCTTACCTCACATTTCAGAGCAAGCTATTATTTAATCGGTGCGATGCTCGGAAGGTTTTACAAGGCAGAGGTAGCAATGCCGGGCGGCTGTAATTTCGGAGTGAGACCTATCGACCAGCATATCAAGGGCTTTGAAATGCTCGGAGCCGATATTGACATTATCGACGGAATGGTTAGCGCAAAGGCGGATAAGCTTATGGGCACGTCTATTTATATGGACGTTGTTTCCGTCGGCGCAACGATAAACATTATGCTTGCCGCAGTTAAGGCAAGAGGACTTACAATTATCGAAAATGCCGCAAAGGAGCCTCATATTGTTGACCTTGCAAACTTCCTTAACTCAATGGGAGCAGACGTAAGAGGCGCAGGAACAGACGTTATCAAAATCCGTGGCGTAGAAAAAATGCACGGTTGTACCTATTCCATTATTCCCGACCAGATTGAAGCGGGAACTTATATGGTTGCTGCGGCGGCTTGCGGCGGTGACGTTCTTATAAAGAATGTTATACCCAAGCACCTTGAATCAATCAGTGCAAAGCTTGAGGAAGCAGGCGCAGAGGTCATTGAATACGACGACGCAGTTCGTGTTACACGCTTTAAGAATCTTACAAAATGTAATGTAAAAACGATGCCTCATCCGGGCTTTCCGACCGATATGCAGCCTCAAATGGCGGTACTTTTGTCGATAGCACAGGGAACAAGTATTTTGTCCGAAAGCGTTTGGGATAACCGTTTTCAGTATGTCGGACAGCTTCTTCGTATGGGAGCGGATATTCAGGTTGACGGCAAGGTTGCCGTTATTGTCGGCAAGCAAAGGCTTACAGGCGTTACCGTAAAGGCGACCGACCTTCGTGCAGGTGCGGCAATGATTATTGCAGGACTTGTCGCAGACGGTACAACGGTTGTTGAAGATATTGCTTATGTTGACAGAGGCTATGAGGACGTTGTCGAAAAATTTGCGTCTCTCGGTGCGGACATAAAGCGTGCCGTTGTTAAAGAGGAAAAATCTGTACAGGGTGCAGGATAATAATAAAATACGAGTCCTCGTTCAATAGGCGAGGACTTTTTTTCGGAGAATATATGTCGAAGGTATGTCAGCTCTTTTCGGGCAGTAAAGGAAATTCAATATACATATCCTGCTCAAAGGGTAAATTTCTTGTTGATGCAGGAGTAAGCGCAAAGCGACTTGAAAATGCGCTTAATAAGATTAATGTTCAGCCGTGTGACTTGGACGCTGTTTTTATCACCCACGAGCATAGCGATCATATTGCGGGAGTGAGGGTTTTCGCTTCAAGGTATAATCTGCCCGTCTATGCTCACCCCGATGTAATCAGCGTTATGAGAAGCTACGGAGCGTTCAAAAATACGAATGACGGAATTGCTCTTTGTGAAGCCGCAAACCTAAACGGCGTTCAGGTTGTGCCGTTTTGCAACAGTCACGACAGTATTGCCTGCTACGGCTACCGCTTTAATTTAAGCGACGGCAGAGCGGTTGGAATATGCACGGATACAGGGTATGTAACACAGGACGCAAAGAAATGTCTCAAGGGCTGCGACCTTGTTTTTTTGGAGTCTAACCACGAGGTTACGATGCTTCAAAACGGGATATATCCATATCCTCTTAAGCAAAGAATTTTGTCTAATGAGGGCCATTTGTCGAATTATGCCTGCGGTGAATTTGCAAAGGAGCTTGTAAAAAACGGCACAACGAGGATTGTTCTGTCGCATTTGAGCAAGGAAAATAACACGCCCGACATCGCACGCCAAACTACTCTTTGTGCGCTCAACGAAGCGGGCTTTGAGGAAAATGTTGACTTCAAGCTCGTTGTTTCACCCGAAGAAAACTACGAAAGACCGATTGTTTTATGATGAAGATTACAGTTATTGCCGTCGGCAAGCTCAAGGAAAAATATCTGCGTGACGGCTGTGATGAATATTTGAAGAGGCTAGGCGCTTACGCAAAGGTAAATATTGTTGAAATCGGTGAGGAGCGTTGCTCGGACAATCCGTCTAATGCCGAAATTGAAGCAGTAAAGGATAAAGAGGGCAAGCGTATTGCTTCAAAAATTCCAAAGGGCTCGTTCGTTGTGCCGATGTGTATTGAGGGCGAGCAAATGAGCAGTGAGGCGTTCAGCAAAAAAATAGAAAGCATTTCGCTCGGCGGCTTCGGAGAAATAACCTTTATTATCGGCGGCTCGTTCGGACTGTCCGATGAGGTAAAGTCGCTCGGCAATTTGAGACTGTCATTCGGAAAGCTTACTCTGCCGCACCAGCTTATGCGTGTGATTTTGCTTGAACAAATTTACCGTGCCTTTTCAATATTGAATAACAGCAAATATCATAAATAAATAGTTGCACCTTGGTAAAAATATTACCGAGGTGTTTTTTATGCAAAAAAAGGGAAAAACATATTTTTTTGAGCGACCGCCGGTTATAAAGGCAAGTGCCGGAGTTGTCGGCAAAAAAGAGGGCGAGGGTCCGCTACGTGATGATTTTGACCAAATTTTTGAGGATACGACTATGGGGCAGGACAGCTTTGAGCTTGCTGAGTCGGCTATGCTTCACGATGCCGTAATTCGTGCGCTTTCTAAGGCAAACGCAAGCCCGTCGGACGTGGATTTTATATTGTGCGGTGATTTGCTTGACCAATGCGTAGGCTCGTGCTTTGCACTTAAGGATTTGGAAATTTCGTTTGTGGGTATGTATGGCGCCTGTTCGACTATGGCGCTTACGCTTTGTAATGCTTCAATGCTCGTTGAGGCGGGCGCAGAACGTTGCGTCGCGGCGGCTTCGAGCCATTTTGCTTCAAGTGAAAGACAGTTCAGATTTCCGCTTGAGTACGGCGGACAACGTCCTCCTACAGCGCAATGGACAGTAACCGGAGCAGGTGCGGCAGTTGTTGAAAATGCACAAAAATCGGCGGATAATTCATCAAATCTACCTAAAATAAAAGCCGTTCATATCGGAACAATAACCGACCTCGGCATCAAGGATGCAAATAATATGGGCGCCGCCATGGCACCTGTTGATGCTATACTTAGACCATAAGATATATCAGACTTCGATAAACGGAATTCTCATCCATTTCTCAAAGCCTGCTTATATCTTATTCAAAGCGATATGCTTTTCTACACATAAATATTTAATGGAGGTTTATAAAAATTAAACGACTGCAAGAGAAAACAATAAGTTTCTTGCAGTCGTTTGGTTTTTGTTAGGTCAGATCCGAGAGGTCGGGAATATCTATAATGGGAAGCTTGATATCGTCATTACTTAAAAACATCAGCATATAAATCGGATAATAGACATAATTACCGTTAATCTCGACATTATAATTTGTAAAAACGAATGCTTCATCTATCGAATAATTTGAAATTTCCAATACATTACTTAGTGCAGAATGGCGTTTGTAATCTTTTCCGCTTTTTATTTCAATGGGCAGCACCTTGCCGTTATATTCTATAACAAAATCCAATTCACCAAACCGCTTGCTGTTATAATAATATAATGACAAGCCGTGAGCTTTTAATTCCTGTGCCGCAACATTTTCATATATAGCTCCGAAATTTATTGCAGGATTATTTGACAGAAGCTGAATTTTTGTTGCTTTACCGTATAAAGTTGTGAGCATACCTATATCGGATAAGAAAAACTTAAATAAACTGCTGTTTTCATTTAATTTAAGAGGAACGGTAGGTTCAGCGACATTATAGACAGGCAGAGCAACACCGGCACTTGACAACCATAAGAAGTCCTCGGAGCTTTTTTCATATCGAAGCCCTTTTTTCATATCTGAGAAAACAAATCTTTTGTTTGATTTATTAAGCTCTGCCGGTATTAAATCATAAATCTGAGTTAGATAAATACGCTTTTCCTCTGTTTCGTATTTCGTAAAGTCTTTTTTATACTGTGTAATGATATCCAAATGCTGCGAAATTACATCTTCAAGATTTCTTGTTTCGGCAAATTTTTGAACTGCCGCAGGCATACCTCCGACATTCAGATATGTGTTGAATATCTGTATCATACGATTATGAACGGAATCGTTTACCGGAGTTCTTTCAATAAATGATTTGTGCAAAGATTCTTTAAGCTCATCTGTGAAATTATATATTTGCAGAAATTCCTCAAAATCCATAGGATACATAGTAAGTGTTTTCAAATATCCCACAGGAGCGGAAGTTATATTCTTTAACTCAACTCCGAGTAAAGAACCACTGAAAATATATCTAAACGAGCCTTCATCAACCCAAAACTTAACCTTTGTAGTGATTTCCTTGAACTCTTGAATTTCATCAATAAAAATAAAAGTTTTACCCTTAATGAACGGCTTATCGGTGAATAAGGACAGGTTGGTTATCATATCATCGACCGACTCACTGCTTGCCAGTAAATTAATAAGCTCCGGCGATTTGATAAGATTGAATTCGATATACTCACAACCTGATTCCTGTCTCTTATACACATCTCCGAGCCCACGAGACGTAGAGGACTCTC